>JAAYIA010000028.1 GCA_012735145.1 Clostridiales bacterium
CAAGAAAATACGAAAACGAGCAGCCACAAATGGGCAATGATGGATTGGAAGTGGTTGCAGGTCGTAATCCCGTTCTGGAGGTATTAAAGGGTGATCGCAGTGTCGAGAGAGTTTTTATAGCTGAAGGAAGCGAAGGGTCGATTTCTGTAATTATTGCCGTCGCAAGAGAGAAGGGTGTTATTGTCGATTTTGTGCCAAAAGAGAAAATAAATGGCATGGCTCCGGGGGTAAAGCATCAAGGGGTTGTCGCAAAGGTCAGCGAATATAAGTATGCGGAAATGGATGAGATCTTCGATAAGGCAAGAGCGAGCGGTGAAGATCCATTTATTGTTATTCTTGATGGGATTACGGATCCGCATAACCTCGGAGCAGTTATAAGAACTGCGGAATGCTCCGGAGTGCACGGCGTTATCATACCTAAGAGGCGTGCATGCTCGCTCACCCAGACAGTTGCTCTGACAGCAGCAGGCGCCATTGAGAGAGTTCCGGTAGTGCAGGTTACAAGCTTGACAAGAACAATTGATGATCTGAAAGAAAAGGGAGTTTGGATTGCAGCGGCAGATATGGACGGTCAGACATATTATAATGCAGATCTTACGGGACCGATTGCATTGATAATAGGAAATGAAGGCAAGGGCGTTAGCAGATTGATTAAGGAAAAAAGCGACTTTGTTCTCTCCATACCAATGAAGGGCCGGATAAGTTCACTCAATGCTTCAAATGCAGCGGCAGTTCTTATGTATGCGGTAAGAGAAAAAAGAGATATATAGATATTGTTTTGTTACTAAAACAACTTGACTTTGCAAATGCTATAAAGTATATTTATTGAGCGGCTTTATGACTAATCGATCGAAGCGAGGGAAGAACCGGCTTCGAATTTTGAGATGAAAAGACGCAATTCCAAGCAACACAGAGATTATGGAGGACGAAATGGCAGCAGGAGCAAGACAGAAGGTCATCCTTGCATGCACAGAGTGCAAGCAGAGAAACTATAATACAATGAAGAATAAGAGAAACAATCCTGACAGAATTGAGCTTATGAAGTATTGTAAGTTCTGCAACAAGGAGACGCTACACAAGGAAACTAAGTAATTACCCAAGGCAAACGGAGAAATACTATGGCTAGTAAGAAGAAAAGTGGAAATAAGAGCAAGAGCAATGCTGACCTTAAGAAGGCAAGCTCATATCAAGTTTCCGGAAAGAAGCAAGATCGAAGCGCCGGCACTAAGAAAAAAGGCGGACTGCTTTCATACTTCAGAGGAGTAAAGCAGGAGCTTAAGAAGGTGGTTTGGTTGACAAAGGAAGAACTCACTACTGATACAATAGTAGTGATAATTTGCGTTATCTTCTTTTCGCTTGCGTTTTGGCTTATAGACACAGGATTCCTTGTAACACTTAAAGGAATACTGGGAATTACACTTTCCTAAACCAAGGGAGAAAAACAAATGTCAGAAATTATTGATAACAAGGATACGCCAAAAACTACGGTTTCGCCTCTTGAGGGCGAGGGCCTAAGAGGAGACGGAACAGCTAAGTGGTATGTTGTTCATACGTATTCCGGTTATGAAAATAAGGTAAAGACGAGCATTGATAGAATGGTTGAGTACCGTGGAATGCAAGATCTTATTCTCGAGGTAGTAATACCGACTGAAGAAAGAATCGAGATAAGAGATGGAGTCAAAAAAAATAAGACTCGTAAGCTTTTCCCGGGATATGTAGTTATCAAAATGATCGTTAATAACGAAACTTGGTATCTCGTTCGTAACACAGAGGGAGTAACGGGTTTTGTTGGTCATGGTTCAAATCCTATTCCACTTACCAAAGAAGAAATCGTTAGAATGGGAGTTGAAAAACTTAGAATCGACTTGGATATCGAAATCGGAGACACAATACGCATCATCGGAGGACTTTTTGAAGGACAGCTTGGCATTGTCGAGGCTATCTATCCGGAGAAGCAGATTTTAAGAGCAAGGATTTCGATGTTCGGAAGAGATACACCTGCAGAGCTTGAATTTTCGCAGGTCAGCAAGTTGTATTAACACTTGCTGAAAAAATAAGCAAAGAAAGGAGTAGGCAATGGCAAAGAAGATCGATGGCTATATTAAGCTTCAGATCCCTGCCGGTGCGGCAACCCCGGCACCACCTGTAGGACCTGCACTTGGTCAGAAGAGCGTTAACATTATGGACTTCTGTAAGCAGTTCAACGCGAAGACACAAGATCAGCAGGGAATGATTATTCCTGTAGTTATCACAGTATACTCAGATAGATCATTCTCGTTCATATGCAAGACACCTCCGGCTGCAGTTTTGATTAAGAAGGCAGCAGGAATAGAGCATGCATCTGGCGAACCAAACAAGAGCAAAGTAGGTTCAATAACACTTGCACAGGTAGAAGAGATCGCAAAGACCAAAATGCCGGACCTCAATGCAGCGTCCCTCGAAGCAGCAGTTGAATTGGTTAAGGGAACAGCTCGCAGCATGGGAGTTACGGTAACAGAGTAATTGGGTGGGAGGCGAATGCCGTTAGCACCACAAGGAGGACAAGATGAAAAGATCAAAAAGATATACAACTCTTGCAGGAACATACGACAAACAAGAGCTTGTAGATGTAACGAATGCAGTCAAGCAGATAAAAGCTTTTGAAAATGCTAAGTTTGACGAAGCGGTTGAAATGCATTTCCGTCTTGGAGTAGATGGAAGGCACGCAGACCAACAGGTAAGAGGAGCTATGGTACTTCCTCATGGTACAGGAAAGAGCAAGAAGGTACTTGTTTTTGCCAAAGGACCAAAGGCTGAAGAAGCAAAAGAAGCAGGAGCTGACTTTGTAGGTGCCGAGGATATGGCTGAGAAGATTCAAAAAGAAGGATGGTTTGAATTCGATGCGGTCGTAGCTACTCCTGATATGATGGGCGTTGTAGGCCGACTTGGTAAAGTTCTTGGACCTAAGGGACTTATGCCTAATCCTAAGTCAGGTACAGTAACAATGGATGTTACCAGAGCACTTGAAGAAATCAAGGCAGGTAAAGTAGAGTACAGACTTGACAAAGCAAACATCATTCACTGTGTCATTGGAAGGAAGTCATTCAGCGAGCAGCAGCTTGTAGAGAATGCAAACGCCTTGTTGACGGCAATAGCAAAGGCTAAGCCGGCAGCAGCAAAAGGACAATACTTCAAGAGTATTTCGATGGCATCAACGATGAGTCCGGGAGTTAAGATTAATCCGGCAGTAGTAACTCTCTAAGCAAAAAAAGTAAAGGGTTACGTAAACTAAATAAGATTATCCAACCTAAGACAGTAGGTGCGAAAGCTTAATTTCCTACCGAGGTACAATTCATAAATTGACCCCGTAGTCTGAATAGGATGGCGGGGTATTTTGTACCTACAAGACTAAAATGTGAGCGGTGCTATTATCG
>JAAYIA010000029.1 GCA_012735145.1 Clostridiales bacterium
ACACACTCACACTATGTCAGTAGTCCTAAGCACTCACCAAGCCATAATCGAATAATCGGTCAATCCTTGTAAACACTCACCTTGAGTGCATACGACTATTTTTTTTTCGATATTTCAGCAATTACGAAAAACCAACCACCATTCCTCACTTTCAAGAAATGCCGTGTTTACGGGGTTTATCGGCACTTTTATCCTTCAGTTCGTGTTAGCAGACAGACGCACTCCACATGCTTTGTCATTGGGAAATTGTCATATGCCTTCATAGTCTGAACTTCATATCCATGTTCCCTGAACCTATCAAGATTGATACACAAGGTCTTGGGATTACATGATATATATAGAATCTCCGGAACTCCATATTCTGCAATCATATCTACTGCTTTGTCGTGTATTCCGACTCTTGGGGGATCAACGACTATAACATCAGGCTTTACTTTGATATCTCCTATAACACGCCTAACATCACCGCATATAAACTCGCAGTTATCAAGATTGTTAAGGTGTGCATTGTCTAATGCAGCATTAATAGAATCCTCGACTATATCTACACCGTAAACTTTTTCAGCTTTAACCGCCATCATCTGAGAAATCGTTCCTGTGCCACAGTATAAGTCAAACACAGTTTTTCCTTCGAGATTGGGAATAAGCTCTAATGCCTCCCTATAAAGTCTTTCAATTGCTTCTATATTGGTTTGGAAAAATGCAAATGCATTTACTTTGAATTTAAGATTGAGTACGGTTTCGTAATAGTAATCTCTTCCATGAAGAATGACAGTTCTCTCATTTGTAACTGTGTCGGCAACATTATCATTAAAAGTTCTGATTATCCCGGCTATTTCCATATCGAGATTAAGACCTAGGAGCATCTCTTTAAAGCCTTCTTCGTCAAAACCGTCTTCTGAAGTGGTTACAATATTAATTAAAAGTTCATTCGAACGAACTCCGCACCTCAGTACGAGGTTTCTAAGTAGGCCATTATGTGTTTTACGATGATAAAATGAATAGTTATTAGAACGACAAAACTCAAGAGTTGAACGGGTAATTCGATTAAAGTCCTCAGGGACAAGTTGACATTCATCCGTGGTGACAATAGAAATGAAACGGCCTTTCATATGCAAACCAAGTTCGAGTTCTCCACCCTTCTCCATATCTCCAAAGGTATATTCCATCTTGTTTCGGTATCCATAACAATCTGTTGCAGGTACCAATCCTTGGTATAAGTCCTCTTCTATTTGGTGATTTTCAAGCAGCTTTCTTACTGCCTTATCTTTGTGTCGAATTTGATCTTCATAAGATACCCCTTGATAAATGCAACCACCGCAATATTCTGATTGTGGGCAAACCTGCCTATCTTTTATTGCCATAATATTTCGAGTAGAAGTTCTCCTTATATTCTGTAAACCTATCTTCAGCAATAGCCTGTCTTATTCCTTCCATCATATGAGTTAGGAAGTGGATATTATGCTCCGACAGAAGCATGGAACTCATAATCTCTCCTGATTTAAACAAATGTCTTATATATGATCTTGAATAATTTCTGCATACATAACAATCACAATTTTCATCGAGAGGGACAAAGCTTCTACTGTGCTCGGCGTTCTTAATATTAATATCTCCATTACTTGTCATAGCAACACCATGTCTTGCCAACCTTGTAGGAAGGACGCAGTCGAACATGTCAACTCCTCTCTCTACAGCCTCAAAGATATAATCCGGGGTTCCTACCCCCATAAGGTATCTCGGCTTTTCCTCAGGAAGATAATCGACACAGTCATCAAGAACATCTACCAATATCTCTTTCGACTCTCCAACCGAAAGTCCTCCGATTGCATATCCGGGCAAATCCAGTTCAACTATCTGCTTTGCACTTTCGTAACGCATGTCCTTATACATCCCGCCCTGCATTATTCCAAAAAGATTCTGCCTTGAAGCAACTTCCGCATCACGTCCGCTACCCAATCTTATTCTTTCAAGTTCCTTCTTACATCTTTCAAGCCATCTTGTGGTTCTTCGGAACGAATCATCGATGTACTTTCTCTCTGCTGGATAAGGTGCACACTCATCAAATGCCATAATAATATCGGACCCGAGAGCATTCTGTATTGCAATCGAGCTTTCCGGGGTCATTTCATGAGATGATCCATCAATATATGATTTGAACTGAACACCCTTCTCGGTAATTTTTCTGAATTCACCAAGGCTGAATACCTGAAATCCTCCACTATCTGTAAGGATAGGCATATTCCAGTTCATAAACTCGTGAAGTCCGCCGGCGTCCCTGACAATATCTTCTCCGGGCCTGAGATATAGATGATATGTATTTGCCAAAATTATTTCTGCACCGGTCTTCTTAACATCTTCAGGCTTCATTGCTTTAACTGTTGCTTGCGTTCCTACAGGCATAAACACAGGTGTTTCTATTGTTCCATTAGGAAGTGTTATACGACCTCTGCGTGCTTTTGTCTTGCTATCTTTCTTAAAGATTTGAAATGTAAGTGTATTCTGCATTTACAACTCAACTTTCACAACATATCTGTTAAGTCCGTCGTATAATGTCATTTTTTCGACAACCTCAAATCCACATTTTTTTAAATTGTTCAAACTATGAACATTTTCAGGATCTACCGTGCTTATTGCTTCAATTGCACCAGCCAACCTTGCGGCTTCAAGTCTCTTCAGTATAAGTTTTTGCTGAATATGTTTTCCCCTATGCTTGGGAGAGACGAAACAGGTGTCTACAGATGCGGTTTTCAGTAATCTTTCATCATCATATTCTAGGTAATTACCAAAATTCCTATATGAAATGCGCGGAGCAACAAGTATAGAAAATGCAACGATTTCTCCATCTTTTATAACGCAAAAACATTTATCTTCTTTAAGTGACTCTTCTAATTCTTCTCTGCTTTCCATTGCAAAAAGGTTTTTGTTATCTAAAGCATCGTACACGCTATCTTGTAAAGCAATTACAGCTTCAATGTCATCGATTGTCGCTTCTCTTATTATTCCATATTCGTTGTTATCAGAATAAATTCCGATATTATCTACATTTCTTTCATCTTTTATCATGTCGTCACTTCCTTTCTTGCGAGTAGATGTCTTTTTGATAAATTTTATTTTATAAGCATTGCATCACCATAACTAAAAAATCTATATTTTTCTCTTATCGCTTCTTCATAGGCCTCAAGAATTTTATCTTTAGAATATAATGCTGAAACCAGCATTATTAGAGTTGATTTGGGAAGGTGAAAGTTTGTAATAAGAGCGTCAGTTATCTTATAGTTGTATCCCGGATATATAAATATTCCGGTAGACTTTGTTCCCTCCTTTATACGATATCCTTCTGGTGTCTCTATCGCCATGCTTTCGAGTGTTCGTGCAGATGTTGTCCCTACGACAATTATCTTCCCCCCTTGCTCAATAGTTGTATTAATTGTGTTTGCAGCCTCCTTAGATATCGAACATTCCTCAAAGTGCATTTTGTGCTCTTCAATAGTTTCACATTTTACAGGTCTAAAAGTACCTATTCCGACATGCAGGGTCACATAAGCAATATTTACTCCCTTATGGGCCGCCTTATTGAGCAGGTCTTCGGTAAAATGCAGACCTGCTGTAGGAGCTGCGACAGATCCATCAATTCTGCTATAAACGGTTTGATACATTTCTTTATCTGACTCATCAGCGAGTCTTTGAATATATGGAGGAAGAGGCATAGATCCAATTTCTTCTAATCTCTCCATGAATATACCTTCATATTCAAAGTGAATTCTTCGTGTTCCATTCTCTTTGTCGTGATATCCAAGAATATGACCTTTGAAAGTTTTTTTTTCATCATATTCGACGACATCACCCTCATGTATCCGTTTCCCCGGTCTAACCATAACTTCCCAGTCATCACCTTCTATTCTCTTAATAAGCAGTGTCTCAATATGAGCTCCTGTGACAGCTTTTTTTCCGTAAATTCGTGCAGGAATAACTCTCGAATCATTTAGAACAAGGCAGTCGCCTGGATTTATATACTCAATAACATCATAGAACTTACGATGAGTGATTGTGTTTTTTTCTCTGTCCAGAACCATCAATCTACATTCGTCCCTTCTCTCTAAGGGTTTCTGCGCAATAAGATTCTCAGGTAGGTTGTAATTAAATTCTTCTATTCTCATAAATCTATTCTCATTTGATCATTATTAGGTTCTTTGTATAAAGACTGTAAGTTAAGGTGTTCATAGGCAAGTTTTGAAGCCATACGTCCTTTTTGTGTTCTGTATAAAAGGCCCGCTTGGATCAAATATGGTTCATTTGCGTCTTCTATTGTTACTCTTTCTTCTCCTATCGAAGCGGCTATTGTTTCGACTCCGACAGGTCCACCGTTAAATGCCTTGATAATAGTTTCTAGGATATCCCTATCAAGTTTTTCAAGACCAAGATTGTCGACTCCAAGAGCTTCTAGGGCTTTTCTTGTTATATCTATTCCTATATTCCCATCGGCAATTACAGATGAGAAATCTCTTACCCTTTTAAGGAGCCTATTCCCTATACGAGGTGTTCCTCTCGATCTTTTTGAAAGCTCTTCTAGAGATTCCGAATCTATTGTCACATCAAGAACATTACTCGTTCTTATCAGAATGTCTTTGATTTCTTCTGTATTATAAAATTCAAATTTCTCAACTATTCCAAATCTATCCCTTAGAGGCTCTGATAAACTTCCCGCCCTTGTCGTTGCTCCAATCAAGGTAAAATTGGCTATATCAATTCGTAAAGATCTTGCTGCAGGCCCCTTGCCAATTATGATATCCAGTGCAAAATCTTCCATTGCAGAATAAAGAACTTCCTCTACAGAACGATTAAGTCTATGTATTTCATCGATGAAAAGTACATCGTTGTCGCTTAGATTAGTAAGAATTGCAGCCAAATCTCCCGCTCTTCCAATAGCAGGTCCTGATGTTGTCTTGATATCAACACCAAGCTCATTAGCAATAACACCTGCCAAAGTCGTCTTTCCTAATCCGGGAGGTCCGTAAAAAAGCACGTGATCGAGAGGTTCTCCTCTCATCCTTGCTGCTTCTATATATATGGATAAATTTTCTTTTGTTGCCGACTGTCCGCAATATTCACTCAGATACTGCGGTCTCAGAGTAAGCTCTCCATTTAATTCCGCCGGATTAGCCCTCGTCTGAGTAATTTTTCCTTCCATAACCTCACCCTATAATTCTTAATAGTCTGCATATGAACTACATGCAGATTTTATATAATGAACAATTTCATTTTCTACATACGAAGCGATTACATTAAAAACTTCAAAGCCTTCTTGAGATATTCTTCGACTGTAAGATTCTCATCAGGCACAGCCCCAACTGCTGATTCGGATTCCTTCTTAGTATACCCAAGAGTCGTAAGGGCCAAAATAGCCTCTGCTCTTTCTTCTGATCCAGGTATTGTCATAGCAACCTTGCCACCATCGAGAACTTCCTCTCCAAACGGCAAAGCAGAAACCTTATCACTAAGCTCGAGTATCACCCTCTCCGCAGTTTTCTTTCCGATTCCGGGAGCTTTTGTAAGAGAACCTGAATCCTTAGCAGCAATCGCTCCCTTAATCTGATTCGGTGTTCCAAGAGACATTATTGCCAGACCAGCCTTAGGCCCAACTCCGTTAACAGAAATCAATTGTTCAAATAACATAAGGCCATCTGTGTTTTCGAAGCCATACAAAGACATCCCGTCTTCCTTGACTTGGAGATAAGTATACACACTTACTTCTTCTCCCTCTCTCTCTGTTAACAGACTACTGGTATCAGAGATATTGACCTTAAAAGCTATACCGGCATCAGTAAGAATGACAATGGCTCCGAGCTCGTAGTATAGGTATTCTCCTTTAATAAATCTAATCATAGTTTTCTCTTTCTGCCATCGGAATGATGTGCATGACAAACTGCAGCAGCAATCGCATCAGCTGTATCATCAGGCTTAGGAGTTTCCTGTAACCCCAGGATGATTTTTACCATGGTTTGAACCTGTTTCTTATCCGCTCTGCCGTACCCGGTGAGTGCGGATTTTATTTGGAGAGGAGTATATTCAGAAATCTTTACACCGTTCTGTGCACAAGCAAGGATAGCCATTCCTCTTGCTTGGCCTACCATCATTGCTGTTGACGCATTGGTGTTATAGAAAAGCTCCTCTATTGAGGCCTCCTCAGGGTGATATGTAATGATGATTTCAGTCAATTCTTCATGTAATTTGAGCAACCTCTCCTCATTCAAGGATTTTGCTTCCGTTGTAATTGAACCATAAGTAATAGGAATAAATTTATTACCTATATAATCAAGCACAGCATATCCCATTATTGCATATCCCGGGTCAATTCCTAGAATTCTCATATTATCTTCCATTCTTAAATCTAATTGTTTAATTTTACCACTATCAACCTTTCTTGTCTATGTTCGATTTTTGTTCTTTTTTGTGTCAATCATCATATGAATTTTATTCTACATAGAAAAAATATTCTTCTACAATTGAAAGTTTAATTCCCATTTTTATGCATAATAATTCAAGTATATGCTATAATTTGAATGTAAATATGCAGTAAACAAGGAGGTATTTATGAGACTTTCCAGGCAGAACAAAATACTTGAAATCATCAAAGAGAATGAAGTTGAAACCCAAGAACAATTGCTTGATTTGCTTTCAAGGGCAGGATATCCTGTCACTCAAGCCACAATTTCCAGAGATATCAAGGAGCTTCAACTTATAAAAGGACAGACTAAGGACGGAAGATATAAATACATTGTGAGTAACTATGATAATCGCCCTATTTCAGAGCGATTTATTAAAGTGTTTCGAGAGACAACATTGTCCTATCAAATTGCACAAAATCTGATTCTTGTTAAGACACTTTCTGGTTGTTCCGGAGCTGCCGGTGAAGCCATTGACTGCCTTATGCTTGATCATATTGTCGGATCAATTTCTGGAGATAACACTCTTCTTGTAGTAGTTGATAGCGAGAAAAATGTTCCGCTTGTAACTGAAGAGATTGATAAGATACTCAATAATGTCGAATAATGGTGAACTATGCTTAACCGTATAATTATAAACAATTTTGCAACTATAGAACATCTGTCACTTGATTTAGGTGACTCGCTTAATGTGATTACAGGAGAAACAGGGGCAGGTAAATCTGTTCTTGTTACCGCAATCAACACAGCCTTGGGTGGTCGTGCAGATACATCCATGGTGCGTACCGGTACTAATAAATCTTTTATACAGATTGCAGGTGATAAAAACGGAGAAGAGTTTACTATCTCGCGCGAAATTCTGCCAACAGGAAAAAGTATTTCAAAATTGAATGGCGAAATGGTTACTCTTGGCCAACTACGTGATTTTTCTTCCGGATGGGTTGATATTCACGGCCAATATGATAATCAACAGATTCTAAATTCAGATAACCATATTGTTATTATTGACAACTATGCTGGTTCAACACTCTCCTCTAGTATGTACGAACTTCGTAACCTTTATGATGAATATAAAAATGCGAAAAACGAATACGATAATCTTCTTCATACAGAATCTGAAGCGAAGAAACAAAGAGATTTTATAGAATTTGAATACAATCATATTAAATCTCTCTCTCTTATCGTCGGTGAAGAAGATGAGCTTCGCATTCAACTTGATATAATGAAGAACAGGGAAAAAATATTCTCATCTGTAAACACATCATATGACTTACTACATGAATCCGATAATTCGATAATATCTTCTGTAAGTAAGATTTACAATGAGCTTTCCAATGTATCTTCATACAGCGAAAAGCTTTCATTGTTTGCAGATCAGATTAACGACATCTATTATCAACTTGAAGATATATCTGCAAATCTTAGAAGTCTCTATTCGAATCTCTCTTTTTCAGAAGATGAGCTCGATTCTGTTTCTGAAAGACTTTCCTCTATTGAAGAGGCAAAGAGAAAATATAATCTAGATATTGATGGCATTCTCAAATATATGGACGAGCTTGGCAATAAGCTTCAAATGATAGAAAACTTCGAACATGATAAAAATACTCTTGCCAAAATAGTCGATCAAAAATATTCTCTGCTTAAAGCTCAATCTCACAAAGTAAGTGATTTAAGACGCCAAATTGCAAAGAACCTTGAAAAAGCGATGGTATCCGAACTAAAAGATTTAGATTTTTCCAATTCCGATTTCAGTGTTGATTTCAAGACAATGCCGGAAATTGGCCCAATGGGTCAAGATAAAATAGAATTCATGATATCAACAAATCCGGGAGAACCGCTTATGCCTCTCACTAAGATTGCATCCGGCGGTGAAATTTCTAGGATTATGCTTGCATTTAAACATATAATCGGTGATACGGATAATATCGAAACAATGATATTTGATGAGATAGATAACGGAATAAGTGGACGAGCTGCACTTGTTGTAGGTAGCAAACTCAAAGAGATATCATCAAATCGTCAACTTATATGTATAACTCACCTCCCTCAAATTGCAGCATATGGCGATGACAACTATCTTATCACAAAGGATGTTTCAGCAGGAAAACCTATTACCGATATTGAGCATTTAGATGAGAAATCTAAGATAAGAATGCTTGCATCCCTTTTCAGTGGTAGCTCTGAGAATGAAACTGCTATTGAGGCTGCCCGCGATCTTATTGAAAAAATAAAACATCAGCATTAAAAGCCGATGTTTTGTATATTTTATTACTGCCTTGTATATAGTCTGAGCTAGCACGAAACCACAAATAACTCAAAGGCAAGATTCTTATCAATATTTCCACTTTTGATGTCTCTATCTATATTATAAAGATGTGTAAGAAGATTTCTGATCTTTTTTTTACTATACAGCATTGCTGACTGATATGCTTTTTTGAATCTGAATTCGTTTATTTCTGTTATCTTTGCCATTTTAGAAATTGAATAGCCTTCTTCAGATAATTCCAGAGCATCATACATTATTTCAAACTGCTTTGTAAGAAGGGCTACAACAGCCATTGCAGAATCTTCTTCCTTAATAATTGTCTCTGCAAGGTCCATTGCTTTATTTTTGTTACCAATCATCAATGCATCAACAAGACTGAATACGAACTTGTCTTCCTCTCCCGTCATCAGATCTTCAATCACTTCGATGTCTATCCTGTCTCCTTGAGAGGTTTTGACAATTTTGAATAGATCAGAAACAAGTTGATTAAGAGAGTAAATGCTATCCTTATAGAAATACCCTGACAAATCTATAATTTCATCTATTTCCCTTCTTCCGATTACTTTACCTTCTGCTCTTATACGCTTTGTTATAAAAGCTTTGAGTGTTGCCTTATCGAGCTTTGAGAATTCATATACAGAGCACTTTTTCATCAACTTGCGACCGAAGGCTGTTATTTTATCGGTAAATTTGCTTTCAATTACAAAAATTACAATTGCAGAATCTTGTTTTGATGAGACCAACTTTAACCATATTTCTTCGTTATACGCTACATTTCCTGTTATAAGTGGTAGAAAATTCTTAATAATTACAATTCTTTTCTCTGAAAACATAGAATACGTTTCGGTTGATTTAATAATATCCTCAGCTCCACATGTTTCACCATCTAAATGTAATACATCTACTTCTCTGAATTCTTCCGAAACATATTTCTCTACTAAGCTTTTAATTGCCCATTCCATCAGATAATCCTCTGATCCATAGAAAAAAAGAGTTCCGACAATCATATCATTATTAAAATCCTTATCAAAATCTTTGTAGCTCATTTTACCTCATCTTATCTACAATGATGCGATTTCTCACGATGTTCAAGCCAATAGCACCATTAATATCGTTTCTGTATATTTGTATTTTTCTATCTTGGAGTTTTTCAATTATCTCTTTTGAGGGATGTCCATATGCATTATTAAGACCGACTTGAATAACTGCAATGGCAGGATTCACTTCATCGATAAATTCATCACACGAACTCGTATTACTTCCATGATGTGCAAT
>JAAYIA010000030.1 GCA_012735145.1 Clostridiales bacterium
ATGTGTTCAATTACAGCTGTGAGAGCATACCTTATATATCGTTTGATATGCTGGATAAACTGGGATTCCCGAATGCGTATACGACAAGGTACATATCATACGATGAGAAAAGCGGTGAGGGTATCAAGGGACTTCGCATGGCAAGGATGAAGACTGAGTCGAGAGAGGAATGTTTACCTATAATCAAGAAGAATATGGGTATCCTGGCTAATGCTCTTGGTACGAGCTTGGAGAAATCCTGCATAACCAATCAGAAGCATACAAATCATGTGCTTGCGGTTACAGAAGAAGACCTCGGCTTTGGCAGACAGGACCTTCATATGCAGAATGTTGACGGGCTTGTAACCGATGTGCCGAATGCTATGCTCGTCGCTTATGGCGGGGATTGTCCACCTATATATATAGTAGATCCGGTGAAAAGCGTTATAGCTTTGGTTCACGCCGGCTGGAAGGGAACTCTGAGTAAAATTCCTGAGGTTGCTGTTGCGAATATGGTAGTTAAATATGGATGTAATCCGTCGGAGCTATATGCGGCTGTCGGACCTGGGATATGTGGTGACTGCTATGAAATGGGTGATGAGATATATGATGAGCTTGCCCTTCGCTGGAGCAAGGAGGATGCAGATGTTTTGATGAAAAAATATCCTGCAACAGATGAACGAGGAAGAGACATAATTGGCGGTAAGTACAATCTCGATTTGTGGGAAGCGAACAAGCTGACATTGGTAAGAGCCGGGATACCGGAATCTCAAATAGAGCTGACGAATGTATGTACCATGTGTAATTGTGATGTATTCTATTCTTACAGAGCCGGAAAGATGGAAAATGAACAGCAGGCAATACTTGTAAATAGGAGATAGGCAGCTTACAAACAGCTTACAAACAGCTTAACAATATGAAAGGGACAACCTGTAATGGCAGGCTGTCCCTTTATTCGTCTGATATATTCGTATGCTAGCAAGCGACTATTCGACGGTGAATTCTACTGTGGATGAGTCTTGAGGCTTATGTACGAAGTCTTCTCTTTTTTCATTATGCCCAAGAGTTACATATAGTTCAGTGTTCGTGGCATATATATAAGGAGAAACAAAGAAAATACCGAGAATACCAAATGTGATGCCTGACAATAAAAGCCACCCTATAAAAGAGAGATCAAGTATAAAGGCATTTGATTTCTGACCGTACATTATTTTCTTGGAAAGCTCGAGAGCCTCTTTGTAATCCATTTCCGGGTTCTCTGCAATTAAGAAAGGTACAAGGCGATATTCATATGACTTAATAATTCCGGGAACGATGAACAGTAAGGACCATAAGAATATGTATAGATTCATAAAGAACATGGTCTTAACTATATTGAGGTAATAAGGTCCAAAAATAGAACCTATAGGATTTATGTTGATGCGTGGGTCTTCGCGGTTTAGCAAGAAAAACTTATTGCATCCAACTTGAAGAGGTGCAAAAAGGAAAATACCAAGTGCAACCACTATTACCATTACGATGAGTGCTATAAAGAATACTAGAAAGGCAATAGCTACCCCTGTGGAAGAATAAAAAGCTCCCCAGTCGATAGGAAAATTATTGTTTTGCCTTTGATTGTTATAAATACGCAAATAGCTGTTGGGCGTGGAAAAACCACCCGATGTTACAGTCATGATTATTCCGACAAGAACATAGCGCCAATAGTTTGCCTTGAACGCTTCTTTGCCTCTAAATTTTAATTCTGCTCTGGTCCACATAAAAATCTCACTCCCCTAATTTATGATAAAAATTTTAATTGCAAAATTAGTTCAAATTATATAAAGAAAAATATGTGTTGATTATAGCATATAGACGGGAATGTTAGAGATAATGTAAAATATAATTTAGATATATAATAGGCTTACCTGAGAGGAGGCGATTAAATATATGAACATGATAGTTGCTGTCGACAGGAATTGGGGGATTGGAAGAAATAATGATCTGCTTGCATCTATTCCGGGAGATATGAAGTATTTTAAGGATCATACACTTGGCAAGGTTGTTGTTATGGGGAGAAAAACTCTGGAATCAATGCCGGGAGGTAAGGGTCTGCCGAAAAGAAGCAATATAGTTTTGACCTCGAACAAGAATCTATCTGCTGATAGGTGCACGATTGTTAATTCAGAAGATGAGATGTTCTCTGAAATAAGTAAATATAATTCAGAAGATGTCTATCTAATTGGTGGAGCATCAATGTACAATAGATACTATAGTCTTTGCGATAAACTATATATTACCAAGATAGATGCTGACCTGGATGCAGATTCATTTATTATTAATATAGACGAAGATGAAGGGTACAAAATTATATCGCAAAGCGAGCCCATGACAGAGAACGGTATTTCGTACAGTTTCCTTGTATATGAGAAGATCAACATAAAAGATTGTAACGAAGAACAATAATGCAGAGCAATACTAATACTAATTTGAAAACGATAGGATAATTAAATGAGCAAAAAAGAAAACAAACGGTTTAATGACAGTAAGAGAAGCGTAACGCCAAAGAGAGGCGGCAAGAATCGAAGAGATTACGGCGAAGATTTTAAGCCCGAAAGAAAATCAAGACCGAGACCAAGTGCAAGTATCACAAGAAAATACGAAAACGAGCAGCCACAAATGGGCAATGATGGATTGGAAGTGGTTGCAGGTCGTAATCCCGTTCTGGAGGTATTAAAGGGTGATCGCAGTGTCGAGAGAGTTTTTATAGCTGAAGG
>JAAYIA010000004.1 GCA_012735145.1 Clostridiales bacterium
CGTGTGCCATTCTTTTGTTCCTGTGCCTGCTTACAATAGCAAACCTTTGTCTCTGTACCATTATACTTCTTAAGAAGGTCTTGCATTCTCTCGAGGTTACCTCCGCAAGCACACACCAGGATTCCTGTCTTAGCTCCATGAAGATCTAAGAAAGGAACTGTAACGAGTACTGCTCCTGTAGCCTTAGTTATAGGCTCATCCAAAGTACCTGCTCTTCCTGTAAATGATCCACCAACAATGATTTCTCCGTATTCACCTTCTATTCCGCCTGCTCTTTCGATAAGAGCTGCAACGCTTGTTCCGATTGGAACATTCTCGAATACGTGTGCTGCGTTTCCGCCTGTAATCTGTCCTCTTATTGTAACATTCTTGTCTATTAGCGGCTTCTGTTCCTCAATAGCCTCAACACATGAGTAAACTGTTTCACTGTTAACAACTACAGCGTTTGCTGCTGATGGCAGTTTATCCGGCTCAAGCTCAATTCCAAGACATTCTCTGACTACAGCTCTTTCCTCTCCCATTGGATAGATGTCCGGAAGAAGATGTCTTTCAACTGAAGGCTCTTTTTTGAGAACTTCATCAAGAAGCTCAATTGCTTTTCTATTCTTCTTCTTGATAGCGATAATTCCCTTATCAGCTCCTGCGATCTCCATAAGATACTTAACTCCTCTAACAAGAGTCTCCGGATCTTCTTCAATCTGACGGATGTTGTGTTCAAGACCAGGCTCACACTCGGCTGCATTAACAAGAATATATCCATGGTCAAGATTAGCGTTGAGCTTGATTGCTGTAGGGAAGCCCGCACCACCCTGGCCGATAACTCCTGCCTCGGCGATCATCTCAAGGTTAGTTCCCTTCTTAATCTTGACAAATTTGTCCGGCTGTTCTTCATCTGGCTTGATAATTATTCTATCATCGGTAATCTCTTCGACAACACCGTACACACTTGAATGAACGTTAGCACCAAGGCCGGTCGGAGTTGCAATAAGTGTGCCCTTCTTAACCTTATCGCCTACCTTTACAATCGGCTCACATGGTTTGCCAACCGCACCCTGCTTCAGTAGCATCTGAATGTTTTCCATGTTCCTTTTCTCCTTAACTCTACAACTTTTTTTCTTTTAAATATTATTTAAGCACCAAAAAACTACTTCTGTGCCTTGTTTACTATAACACTTTGTCTTATTTATATCAATAATAGTTCGTGAAGTTATATTCATAAACTCTATAAATTTTTGGTTTCTAAAGAAGTAATTTATCTATAATGCTTTTGCATTTTTTCTCACACAAATTATTATTATTATACATTTTTTCTTAATCTTTTTTTCTTGACTTTTGATTATGACAACCATCTTATATAACTTGTTAAATGCACTTATTATAGCTACAATCAGATGTTAATTTCTTGACATTCTTTCGTAATATGCGTTATCATTACAGAGGTGAGGCGGAGCGATTCGCCATATATCAATAATAATTATGTGATTTACTTTTAAGGAGGTAATTACCAATGGCAAAGCATCTTGAAGCTAAGATTAATTATGATCTCTATGACAAACAAATTCTCAGAACCATCGAAGCTCATACAGAAGGTGAATATTGCAGAGTATCCATCGACTGCCCTGATGTTCCTGGAAGCACCATGATAGAAAAGAAGCATTACCTTGAGGAGCACTATGACTATCTCAGAACTATGCTTATGTTTGAACCTCGTGGACACCATGACATGTTCGGTTCATTCCTCTGCGAACCTGTTAACCCAGAAGCTGACTTCGGAGTATTCTTCCTCGATGGTGGTGGATATCTGAATATGTGCGGACACTGCACAATCGGTTCCGTTACCGCTATCCTCGAAGGCGGACTCATGGAAATGAAAGAGCCTGAAACAGAAGTTGTTCTCGAAGCTCCTGCCGGAATCGTAAGAACCGTTGCACAGTGCAAGGACGGTAAGGTTACAGGCGTAACTCTGACAAACGTTCCTGCTTTCGTTTACAAGAGAGATCAGGTCGTTAATTACAACGGCAAAGATGTCGTATTTGACATCTGCTTCGGAGGATCTTTCTTTGCTCTTGTTGATACGGAGAAGAATTTTGGCCTTAAAGTTGGTGTTGATACAGCAAAATTCCTTACAGAATGGTCAAGCTTTGCTCTCCAAGAAATCAATAAACAGATTCCAATTCAGCACCCAACACTGGATATAACATCAGTTGATTTGATTGAAAACTACTCAACAACAGATACCCCTGGTGCTGACCTAAGAAACCTCGTAGTATTTGGAAACCCTGCTAACCCTCAGCTCGACAGATCACCATGTGGAACAGGTACTTCTGCTAAGCTGTCACTCCTCTACGCAAACGGCGAACTCAAAATTGGTGATAAATTCGTTTATGAATCATTTATCAAAACTAAGTTCATCGGCGAAGTTAAAGAGACGACCAAGGTTGGCGAATTCGATGCAGTTGTTCCTATGGTAACAGGTGCTGCTTATCTCTGTGGCGAAGCTAAATGGTTCATGGATCCGGACGACGTTATGGCAAAGGGATTTGAAGTTTAATATTAGCAACAAACATTAAAACAACTTAAAAGCCGACTGCTTAGGCAGTCGGCTTTTCTTTTACTCTAATTATATTAAAGGTCTTTGATAATAAATTGTCGGTGTATTCTTTGCAGTGCTTACGTTGACTTTAAGATGAATTTATTGTAATATATTTGGGTACTTATTGCGTTCGTAGCTCAATTGGATAGAGTGTCTGACTACGAATCAGAAGGTTCGGGGTTCGAGCCCCTGCGGACGCACCATAACAAAAACCCGTTATTTCTAACGGGTTTTTAATTTGTTCACCAATTTGCTTTATATTATCTTCTATATTTGCTAACCTATTCATCCATAACACCAGTATAGAATCCTGCTTTCTTATCTGCCATAGATAGTTTTCTTACTATTTTGATAGCAATCACATACATAATCAAGACAAATATGAGAAGCCCATATGCTGCCTCGCTAGATCTTAAAAATGCGAATGTATTGTAGACTCCATGTATAAACATTGGAACAACAAGTGCGAGTATAGTGTATATTAAAGACTTTCCTTTTTTGCCAATTATCGAATTTTTCTTGGAGTATGAATAGAATGCCCCCATGGCAATTCCGCAAAATGCGTGAAGAGGAACCGCCGTGAAGGCTCTTACAATAGCCGTTTGCATTCCGTATTGAGCTACGTATAGAACATTCTCGAGAACGGCAAACCCAATAGCTGCAGATACTCCATAAACAATCCCGTCAAACCTATAATTGAAATGCTTGCATTTCCACGTAGGAATTCTAAGTGCGATGAACTTTAAAATTTCTTCCCAAAAAGCTGCCAGTGCAAAGGCATTTATAAGTGCATATTCCAATGACCCTTCAGGATATACAGGGAGAAAATTGCTTGCAAAACTCTCTACATAACCGGCAATTATACACGAAATTCCGCCATAAAGAATTACCTTTATTATCATTCCTATAGGCTCTTTTTCTACCTTATCTTTGATATATACATATATCACTATCAGTAGCCCCGGAATTATTGCCAAAGCTGTGAGTTGATTGTTTAAGTACATACTTATTTGCCTTTTCCCTTTTTTCTGTTATCTATAAAACCTTTTAGCGATTGATGTTTCGATAGAAGCGATATTGTTTTGATTTTAGCATACCTATAGGTTGTTTAGATAGCTCTTAATTTTAAGAATTATTATCATGATTTATAGTGTATAATATTCTTAACTTAAAGTTTTATATACTATAAACGATATTAAGAAGCATATCAGAATAAGCATCGGCGTATTTGAAAAATAAAGAGGTTTTTTATGGACAGGATTGCAGTATTAACAAGTGGAGGAGATGCTCCCGGGATGAATGCGGCTATACGTGCTGTTGTGCGTTCGGGAATATCTTCGGGAATGTCAGTATATGGCTCTCGCCAGGGATATGAAGGCCTTATCAATGATGAGATTTTTGAGCTTAAATGGTCTGACCTTGGTAACGTACTTCATACGGGTGGAACAATCCTTGGAACTGCACGCTCCGAGAGGTTTTTTGAAGATAAGTGGATAGATAAAGCAGCTGACAATCTGAAAGCTCATGACATAAAAGATGTCGTTGTAATCGGAGGTGGCGGTAGCTTTAAGGGTGCCGTGCGTCTTGCACAGCGAGGGATTTCTGTTGCTTGTGTTCCTGCAACGATTGACAACGATTTTGGATATACGGATTATACGATTGGCTTTGATACAGCCGTAAACACTGTTTTATCAATCATATCAAAAATTAGAGATACATCGTCCTCCCATGGCAGAACAATTATAATTGAAGTGATGGGAAGAACTTGTGGCGATATCGCACTATCCGCAGGCCTTGGCGGTGGAGCAGATGTAGTTCTTGTTCCTGAGATTTCTATGAATATTCAAGAAATAGTTGACAGGGTACGAGAAGGACAGGCAATCGGTAAACTTCACAATATAATTGTGAAATCTGAAGGAGTAGAGATTCCAACAAATGAACTTGAAGAAGTGATAGAAGGCGTTACAGGTACAGAAACAAGGTCTGTGGTTCTCAGCTATATACAAAGAGGAGGAAGTCCTACCGGGAGAGATAGGACCCTTGCAAGCCTTATGGGAGCCGAGGCCGTAAAAATTCTACAAGAAAATTCTAATCCAGTAGGAATAGCTGTAGGTATACATTGTGAGGCAATAATATCAGTACCTCTTCAAGAGGCAATTGATAAAGCGCCTATATTTCACAAAGAACTGTACGACCTAGCTTTCATGCTCAGTTAGATACATGTCTGATTATATTTTTTTATAAAAAAAGGTTTTCATTACAACAAAATGAAAGCCTTTTTTATTACAAACAACTGATAACCTTACCAGCTTAATATATTCTTGCTATAATTTATTTCTGTTGTTTTTCATCAAAAGAAGTAAATACCACAAACACAGCGCGCTTAATACTCCTCCCAAAATTTTAGGCAACATCTCCATTTTTTCACCGCCTTTCCAATCAGTAAACTTCTTTGATTTTTCCGCTTTTGAACTCGTCGTATAAAGCTTCAAGATCGGATATTTGTCCACGAAGTTCCGCTCCGGTATCCGTATCCCTTATTCTCAATCTTTCTGCAACCGTGTCTACCAAATGCATTACAGGTTTGTGGAACACTTGTGTGCCATCATCCTGTAACGGCTCATATGGCTTATGCTCGGCTATATAGGTGTGCTTTGATGTGCATATAGCGGTATATCCGGCTATCCCTGTAGTCTTCTGATATGCTTTGGAAATACCTCCATCAATTATAAATATCTTCCCTCCGGCCTTGATTGGTGATTCTCCATCTTTTAATTTAACCGGAACATGTCCGTTTAGAATTTTCCCAATTTCCGGCTTGAGCCCAAAATCCTCTAAAATTCTATTCGCAAGATTTTCATCGTTGATATATTTATAATAAGGAATTGTATGTTCCTTGTGTGTAGACTTATCCTCTATAAAATATCTTTCGAAAGTTGTCATCTTATCCTTACCAAATAGAGGAGAATCTTCTGATAGCCATAAGTACCACAAGAAGCCTGCCTCTTCGGCGCTGGTCTTACCGAGTGGCATATTATATCTTGCAGCCCTTATCATCTCATCCAGCTTCTGCATATATCTAGCACCTTTATAGGTCCGACCATCTATTTCAACATCCTTAAAACTTCCATCCTTATTCAAAATCATACAACCGTGATAAAACAGATTACCATTACTTATCTTGTAAAGTGCTCCACAGGAATAAAGGTAATCGATATGTCTTTGAAGCTTCTCTGAATTGATTATTGATGACTCCAAAGCCACCATAACCTCCTCTTCTTCTTCGGTCAACTTATAAGGGTTGTTTGGATCTAATGTAGGAAGATTGATATCCCGCATAGTATGCTCCACACCCTCTATTATTACCGTTCCTTTTTTCAAGTCTATATTTTCAAGTAAGTTTCTCTTATCCAGATTATATTCCGGATGTGCTATTATCTCTTGACCTTCAATCTTGAACTGTATTATTGATATCATCTTGTGCATCTTAGATGCAAGTTCTGTGGGTATCGGATCAAAACTGTTTGTTTCTAATATGTTTGGCTGGAAAAACTCGCAAGGGTCATCTTTGTAGATTTTTTCGGCTAATGTTGCGAGTGGTCTCAGATTGATTCCATACCCTACTTCAAGCATATCAAAGTTATTGTAGCGAACATTTATCCTTATCATAGTCGCAATGCAGGCTCTGTTTCCGCAAGCTGCACCCATCCATAATATATCGTGGTTACCCCACTGAATATCCACTCCGCGACTGGACATTAGATATTCCACAATTAGGTCTGACTTAGGGCCTCGGTCAAATATGTCTCCAATAATATGAAGCCTATCAACTGTCATATTGCTAATCGCATCTGTCATATCTATTATGAAGCTTTCAGCAGATTCGTAGGCTATGATAGACTCAATAATTTCATCATAGTAACGCTGTCTGTCTTCGGCATCATCAGCAAACAAAAGCTCATCCATAATATACTCAGACTCTTTTGGCAGGCTTTTTTTCACCTTGGAACGCGTATACTTACTTGACACCTTACGGCAAATCAAAACGAGTCTTTGTATTGTGATTCTACACCACTCATCGAAATCTTCTTCGCTCTTATGTCTTCTGGCTATTTCAGAATCCGGATTATATATAAGCGAAGCCAGGTCATCGCACTCCTTCTCACTGAGTATATCTCCAAAGGTTTCATCTATACGCATGCGAATCATTCCCGAACCACTTCTCACAAAATAGTGAAAAGCTTCATATTCTCCATGTATGTCACTAAGGAAAAACTCTGTTGCCTTTGGTAAGGCAAGAATTGCCCTCAGGTTAATAATCTCCGTTCTTACAGCTCTTCTATTCGAATACTTCTCTGCAAGAAGTCGAAGATATTGTATGTCCGGCATTGTTACCTCCGATTAGTCATGATCTATTTTCATAATATCTGCGCCGATTGATTGAAACTTCTCTACAAAATTATCATAACCTCTTTCAATATGATATATCTCACTCACTTCCGTTGTTCCTGTCGCAACCAGGCCTGCAAGTACCATAGCAGCTCCAGCTCTCAAGTCGGTCGCCCTGACTTTAGCTCCGTGTAACTTCTTGCCTCCCGGTATGACAGCTTCTCTATTTTCTGTCGATATTCCGGCGCCCATCCTATTCAGCTCTACAACGTGCATGAATCTATTCTCGAATACCGTCTCTCTGACAAAGCTCTCTCCCTCAACTGTAGTAAGAAACGCCATGAAAGGTGACTGGATATCTGTAGGAAAACCCGGATAAGGAAGTGTTTTAATATCCGTAGCAATAAGATCTCTATTTCTTGCATCTACATATATCCCCTCAGGCGTCACATCAATATCAACGTTACATTCCTTGAGCTTCGCTATTATAGGTCTGACGTGGCCCGGCAAAGCATTCCTTATAAATAAATCGCCCCTGGTTATTGCTGCGGCAAGCATGAACGTGCCTGTTTCTATCCTGTCAGGAATGACCTCATGGATAGATCCGGAGAGTCTTTTTACTCCTTCAACTCTTATCATATCCGTACCGGCGCTTTTTATTTTCGCTCCCATCTTGTTAAGAAGATTGGCAAGATCGATGATTTCAGGTTCTTTTGCAGCATTCTCAATTATGGTTGTGCCGTTTGCCAAGGTTGCCGCCATAAGTATATTCTCTGTAGCTCCAACACTCGGAAAGTCAAGATAAATAACATCTCCCTGAAGCCCCGTCTCAGGTACGGTTACAATAACTCTATTGTTTTCATAATCCTCCGTAACCTCTGCACCGAGAGCTCTGAACCCCTTCAGATGAAGGTCTATAGGTCTCTTGCCGATTGTACAACCCCCCGGAAGAGGCATTATAACTTTGCCTTTTCTCGCAATCAGTGGTCCCATTGTAAAAATAGATGCTCGCATAACGCCGACAAGCTCAGGATCTCCTTCCACCGATACTATATCTTCGGCGGAAACCCTAAGCTCATCTTTACTGCTATTATCCACCTTTGCACCGTAGCTACGTAATATATCCTTCATAACCTTAACATCTACAAGATCCGGTGCTCCTTCGATGACGCAGGTATCTTTTGTAAGAAGTGTTGCTGCCATCAGTGGTAGAACCGAATTCTTCGCACCGCTAACAGTCACTTCTCCATGAAGTGGTCCATTATTATTGACAAGAATTTTCGCCATTAATTCATCTCCTACAGTTTATTTCATGCAGCTTTAGCGGACTTCACAATTTTTGCTGATTTTCTTTGCTCTCTTCTCTCTTGTCTTTTTGCCTTCTTTTCTACCTTCTTAAGTTTGTGTTCGGCTTTTTTTCTCAGCTTGGCTTGTTTGTTGACTTTGCGAATTGTTTTTTTTGTCCTCTTTATTTCTTTCCGTGCCTTTGCTCTTTCTCTATTGCTGGCAATTACAGCAAGAGTCCCGCCTCTCCTGATTATATTCCTGCTAAGAAGACTTCCGAAATTCCATAGCATAAGTCCACCGGCTATTACCCCTATAGTTTTTGTTATAGGAGAAGTGTCAGAAACTATTGAATTTACGGCATTAAGAGCGCTTGCTTCTACTCTGTCTGCTTTAAGTTGAACCTCATCGACAAGATTCTTTCCTGCTTTTGTCAATTCCTTGATATTCTTAATCAAGCTAATTGCATGTATACCCATCTTCGCAAGGACTGATACAAACGCTATAAGCACGAGAATAAGGCAAATCACTAATATTTGATTAATCGTAATAGTCATAATATACTCTCCTTGTTCTGTTTACTTTGTGCGTTTTTCAATTATTTTTTGCATCATTCCCAACCCTGTACTGGTAAATCCGTTGACTTTTTCAGCGCTGCTCTTGACCTTATTCTCAATCTTGTCAATCGTTGCTTTGGCTCCTGCTGCGGCTGATGTACCACCGTCAAGGATATTATTGGCTTTCTTGATTGTTTCTGTGAGATTCGATATCAATACTATCAAGAAAATAACCAGCACAATAAGTGCAATAAGTAGAACCCCAATCAAGACACCCTTCAAGCTAATCGTAACCATAAACTTCTCCTTCTCTCGTTTTCATCTCGGTATTTGAAGCTTCAATATTGTGATAATTATATCGGTAATAGGCTTTCCATTCAAGATTTAGAATAGACTTTAAACATTATCTCTGTCTTTCATACAAGCTCATAATTTCGTCTGTATATCTATCGTTCCTTGTGCGTACAATTATATTCGGCAAGATTTTCAGTTCAGGTCCTCCCCCCTTGACGGCATGTATAAGAACAATGTTCGCAGGCTCCCCCTCACGTGGTAAAACCATCTGAATTTCTTTGGGCTCAAGATCGACACTTCTAAGTGCTTCAAATATGTCTACAAGCCTGTCCGGTCTGTGAACAAGATAAAGGCTGCTGAATTTTTCCAGTATTTGAGATACGACAGTAGCAAAGTCATATATCCCGGCTGTTGTCTCATGTCTCGCAATATACCTCGACTCTTGGCTTGATGGTATCGAAGCTCCTTTTCTAAAATATGGCGGATTTGATACAACAGCATCAAACCGGATATCTTGTTCTTCGCTGAGATCTACCCAGTCTTTAACGTCCATTGTTGCAAACTTGATTCTGTCATCCAAACCATTAAGCTTGCATGATCTTGTGGCCCTGTCGATAGCATCTTGCATTATATCAATACCCACGAGGGTAGTCTTGGGAATTTTATGAGAGATAATGAATGCGACAACACCGCTTCCGGTCCCAATATCCGCAATGTAGCTTCCCGGCTGTATTCCTCTTGCTCCGGTCTCACCTGAGGCAAAAGCTGCAAGAAGCACAGAGTCAATTCCATAACCGAAATCCTCATGCTGTATAAGCTTTATCCCGTCAAAACCAATGTCGTCTATTCTTTCTCCGTCTTGAAGCTTTTGTATCATTAGAAATCTCTCATCAGTGCCTCTAATTCACGGATATCTTCTTCGATTGTTTCATCGGCATCCAAGCTTTCTTCTTTCTGACCTTTCAGTTTCTTTCTTTTTATTTCTTCTTTTGAGAAAGTTTTTATCTTGTGATCAAAAACTTCTTCTCCTGTTTCAGGATCTATCTCTATTCCTCTTGTATTAATTTTTCCGTTAAAGTAGTCTACGCTAATAACTTTGGCTGGTCCATCAGGTGTATCTACTCTCTCGTTATCGTTAGGCATTCCCTTTCGAAGTTCCCTGTATGTCTTGTCCTCAAAGTTTAGACAACACATTAGTCTTCCACAGGTCCCAGAAATTTTTGTCGGATTCAAAGACAAATTCTGCTGTTTTGCTCTCTTAATAGAAACCGGTTGGAATTCATGTAACCATTTACTGCAACAAAGCGGTCTTCCGCATATGCCGATACCACCGAGCATTTTTGCTTCGTCTCTTACGCCTATCTGCCTAAGTTCAATCCTGTTCCGAAAAGTTCCTGCAAGATCTTTGGCAAGTTCTCTAAAATCCACTCTTCCATCAGATGAGAAATAGAATACTATCTTAGATCCGTCAATCATAAACTCAACATCTATCAGCTTCATATCGAGATTGTGTTTTGCTATTTTTTCCGTACAGGCTTTGAGGGCCTCCTCTCTGCGTGATAGATTCTCATGATATGCTTCCAGATCTTTTTCTGTAGCTCTTCTCTCAATCGGTTTTAGTTCTGCAACTAGATCCTCTTGCTTAATCATCTTGTTCTCTATTAAAATACGCCCGAGCTCCATGCCTCTTGCTGTTTCGACAATTACTTTGTCGCCTCGGTGATATTTTTTCCCTTCTGGATCGAAATAGTAGGTCTTCCCTGATTTGCGAAATCCTACTCCAACTATCTCAACCATAAATTTCCTCCTTATTGAATCTCCAGAATCAGCCTCTTCAAAGCTTTACTGTAGTCCATTCCTCTCTTGATGTCTTTGACGGCCTCTTCAGCAATGTCAATCATATCTGCCATTTCTTCTCTCATTGTGCCGTGTATCATATTGTATCTGTATTCATCTTCAAGCATACCTATAAGCTTCTCAGCATCTTGACGTGTTTTAATATTCTTTGCTATAACGTTCCTTTTTTCATAGAAAAAGGATTCTTCTCTCATAATCGTTTCTAATGCTTCACAAAGCATCTCTGCAGCGGATTCATCTTCATACTGCTCTGTATAATCGCGCACCCTTATAGTGATACATCTCGATTGAATGGTTTTCAAAAGCCTCGATTTGTTTGATGAACCAAGTATTATAACAACTCCCCTTTCGGGTTCTTCCAAAGTTTTGAGAAGCTTGTTCTGTATAATTTCAGTGAGAGAATCTGCATCGTCAATAATCCCGATAACATGCTTGCCATATGAACCCAAACGCAGTCTCTCCATCATTTCTGTGGCGTCTTCTGTTTTGTAGGAATTTTTGCCGGTCATTTCCATATGAACGATATCCATACTCGTTCCCTTGGCTATCTGCCTGCAAGATGCACATTGGCCGCAAGGTCTTAATGCTGAATCTGTTTCTTCGCACTCGAGTATTGAAGCTAATTTCTCCACAAATGCTTCTCTAACTCTGGTTTCCTTCTCTTCGACAATATATGCGCGAGAAAAATTCGTATCTCTTCCGGTATTTAAGATCATATTATTAATCTTAGTTGTATCAAACTGCATGCTTACTATTTCCTCTACCTAGTACCAAGTTCCTCTAAATATGATCTAATCTCTTTTCTGATATCGTCTATAGATCCTGTTGCATCTATTCGTTTTACTCTGTCAGGCTCTTTCTCCGCTATCTTCTTGTATCCTTCGTACACTCTATAATGAAAACCCAAGTTTTCTCTTTCCAGTCTGTCAGGCTCCCCTGTCTTTGCAGCTCTTACACCACCAATCTTAGGGTCTATATCAAGCCAGAATGTTATATCCGGTCTTAAGCCTCCGGTAGCTATTGAGTTGACCTCGGAAACCATCTCCCCCAGCTTTCTTCCATATCCTTGGTAAGCAATCGAAGAATCTACAAATCTATCGCAAATAATAATTTCTCCGCGTGCCAGTGCTGGTTTTATAAACTCTCTGACGCTTTGAGCTCTCGCAGCAGCATATATCATCATCTCTGTCACGGCTTCCATTTCAGCATTGCCCTTATCTAGCAGTATATTTCTGAGCATCTCGCTTATGCGTGTACCTCCTGGTTCTCTTGTACACACCACAACACAGTTCTTCTCTTTGAAGAATTTCTCTATATACTCTATCTGCGTTGATTTGCCTGCTCCGTCGCCGCCTTCAAGCGTAATGAAAAGCCCCCCCATTAGCGTCTTTCTCTCCTCTCCTTGCTTCTGTTAACGTATGTTTTTCCCGTCCTATTGACATCTTTTCTTGCCGTTCTATTCACATACCTCAATACCTGTATATATAAGAAAAATGCAAAGGCAATTACAGGAGCTGCAAGCAATATTAATAAAAGTATTTTAAATAAAATCATACAAAATAATTATAGCATACAATCTATGAATATCTGTATGCTTATTGTCTGAATTTTCTCTCCCAAAATTTCTGACTGCTTTGCAATAGGTATTATATTTGTTTATAATTAAACATTAGAAACAGATAATAAATTTAAAGGAGTTACAATGAATAATATTGACCTTAGTAATCTCATATATCCTTCTCTTCCTCACACTCCTGAGGAGTATGAAAGCATATATCCGGCAAGAACTCTTCCTCAAGGAGCCAAGGTAACCCGTCTTGGTCCAAGCCCTACCGGTTTTATTCATCTCGGTAACCTCTACGGGGCCTTTGTAGATGAACGTCTTGCATCTCAAAGTAACGGTGTTTTCTATTTGAGAATTGAAGATACCGACGAGAAGAGATATGTCGAAAACGCTGTTGAAACAATTATCTCTTCACTAAATTTTTTTGACATATGCTTCAACGAAGGTGTTACAGAAGATGGAGATATAGGCAAATACGGCAGCTATACACAAAGCGAAAGAAAAGAAATCTATCAAACCTTTGCAAAAGAGCTTCTTGCTAAGGGTATGGCTTACCCTTGTTTCCTCAGCGAAAAAGAAATCTCTTCTATTCGCGAAGAACAGGAAACCCTTAAAATAACTCCCGGCATTTATGACGGTTGGTCAAAATATAGGAATTTTGACATAGACTCTGATATATCAGCAGAAGTAGAACGCAGAATTAAGGCTGGCGATCCTTTTGTGATAAGATTCAAGTCAAAGGGCGTCCCGAACCTCTCTGCAGAAGAAACCAAGAGACATAATGTTAAAGATGCTATTAGGGGCACGCTTTCTGTTCCGTGTAATTTTCAAGATATTGTAATAATAAAGCGTACCGGTATACCTACTTATCATTTTGCTCATGTTGTGGACGACCACCTTATGAGGACAACTCATGTGGTAAGAGGTGAAGAATGGCTTTCATCTCTGCCTATACATATCGAACTGTTTGCAGCTTTGGGGTGGAGCCTGCCTGTATACTGTCATACGGCACAACTCATGAAGATTGATGAAGACGGCAACAAACGTAAACTTTCAAAGAGAAAAGATCCTGAGCTTTCTCTTGATTACTATAGAAGTCAAGGCTATCATCCTACTGCTGTAAGAGAATACTTAATGACTATTCTAAACTCAGACTTCGAGGAATGGCGAGCAGAACATCCGACTTCAGATATTGACGAATTCAATTTCACAACAGAAAAAATGTCTGGAAGCGGTGCTCTCTTCGACTTGAACAAGCTCAATGATGTCAGTAAGAACACTTTACTGAGAATAAATGTTTCTGAAATAGCATCTTGGCTTAAGAAATGGGCGTATGAATTCGCCCCTGAATATGCTTATGTGTTTAAGGATATGGATACCCTCGAGCAGCTTCTCGATATAGGCAGACACGATGCTCGTCCAAGAACAGACCTTGTATACGCAAGGCAGATTATGGATTTTATTGGATATTTCTTTGATGAAAGCTTTGAGATTCAAGACGAATATCCTGCCGAGGCTTCCACTGATGCCAAAGTTATACTGCAAAAATATCTTGATACTTATAACTATGACGATAATAACGAAGCTTGGTTTAACAAAATCAGATCAATTGCAACAGAGCTCGGATATGCAGGTAAGCCGAAAGACTATAAGAAAAACCCAGATAAATATAAGGGGCATGTCGGGCATGTCAGTTCAGTTATACGTATTGCAATTACTGGCAAGGTTCAATCCCCTGAATTATGGACGATACAACAAATAATGGGCGAAGATAAAACAAGAGAACGTATCTACGCATGTTTATAGGAAGGATATAAAATGGAACCGATTCTAATAATTATGGCCGCCGGCATCGGAAGCCGTTATGGTGGAATCAAACAACTTGACAAGATTACAGATCAAGGTGACATAATAATGGACTTCAGCCTTTACGATGCGTATGAAGCAGGATTCAGGAGGGTCTGTTTTATCATTAAAGAAGAGTTTGAAGATGTGTTTAGGGCACATATTGAAAACGGTGCAGGGAAAAAGTACGAAGTTAAATACGTATTCCAAGATATTAACGATATTCCCGAAGGCTATACTCTTCCCAAAGGAAGGATAAAGCCTTGGGGGACAGGACATGCAGTTCTTTCAGCCAGAAGGAATATCGACTCATCTTTTGCGGTTATCAACGCAGATGATTACTATGGCAAAGAAGGTTTTGTGAAAATATATGATTTTCTTACAACTAAGGCCGATGCCTCGCATAATTGCATGGTGGGTTTTGAGATTGAAAAAACCCTGTCACAAAACGGCACTGTATCTCGTGGTATTTGCAAGGTCAAGGATGGAAAACTTAATGAAATAGTTGAACATCTCAAGGTAAGTAAGAATCCTCAAACAGGCCTGATTACAGACATTCTCCCTGATGGAACTTCCGTTGTTATTCCTTCCGACTCACCTGTATCAATGAACTTATGGGGTTTTGGCCCGGAATACATTGATCTTCTTGAAGCCGGCTTCATTACCGCCCTTGATAGGATAATGACCGAAAACCCTATGAAAGGCGAATACTATATACAGGTACCTATTAATGATCAGCTTGCTGATTCCTCAGCTTCTTGTGAAGTTCTACCTTCATCCGATCAGTGGTTTGGAATTACATATAAAGAAGATAAGCCGGATGTAATAAAAAAATTCGCTGCCCTTAAAGAGAGCAGCGAATATCCTATGAATCTTTGGGAATAAATGTATCAAGTTTTTGATTTAAATAGATTTAACGTTTGGAAACCTTGACTTTGATTTTTTGGCCTAACGACGATTCTGCGATTTTTATTCCATTTGGAAGATTATATTCAATATCTATGCTCTTATCCTCATATATATTGGAGATATCTATCTTCTTCGTTGTAATAGTATCTATTTTTTTGATTTTCTGTGCAGGCCCCTTAATCATCACTTTATCTTCTGTTTCATAAATTCTGTTATACCCGTTATCCTGAGAATTTATAACATTAGTCACAAGCTTTACCTCTTTTGTAGTGCCTACGACAGCGGTAAACCTTATCTCACTTGGTAGAATTACTATATGATTTATCTTTTCTCCATTTTTATCTATAGCTATGGGTTCAACAGTAAATCTCTTCTTTTCATTAGAAACTTCTGTGGCGTTAAGATAAGCGACCACTCTATCAATTTTCTGAATATTACTCTTTGAACCGACCGCTGAAACTCTGTCATATGTCATATTACTTGCATAAGGTTCGAACTGAGTGTCAACTTTCTCTTTATATTGAACCGATATATCAAAATCATCGCCGTAGCTATACTCAATAGCCAAAGAAATCGAATCGGCTTCTGTCTCTGTTACTTCTGTTCCCGCAGGCCCTTCTATCTCGAGACTTATTCCATTCTCCCCTTCAACTGCAGCGCTTACATCAGCAATAACACTAATATTATCTGCCGAGATGTTCTTGGTATCTACTCTTTGTTGTTCAAGCGAGACATCAATAGCATCATAGTTTGATTTTGAAACTGCCAGTCCTTTATCTGCTAAAATATCCTCTCCTACGAATTTAATAGGAACATCTTTATATTTAATCTCACAGGTAGGATCAAAGTTATAAACAACATATATCCAAGCAACGAAAGAGATTAAGAGGGCAAGAATGATATTAAGAGTTTTTCTTTTCCTAATTTCCACTCTTTCTTCCTCCTTTGAAAAATTTACCGAAGAAATCAGTATCATCGGTCGTTGTAATATAGAGATCCAAAAGCATCTTCTCTAGAGTTTTGAGATCGAGGAACCTTTTTAATTCTCCATTTTGGGCAACCGAAATAGCACCCGTTTCTTCAGATACGATTATGACGAAGGCATCCGATACTTCACTCAGCCCCAAGCCGGCCCTATGCCTTGTGCCGAGGTTTTTTCCTAAAGTTGTCCGATTTGTCAACGGAAGAACGCAGCTTGCAGCATAAACTCTTATTCCCCTTATTATCACAGCCCCGTCATGTAGAGGTGACCCTTCATAGAAAATATTTCCCAGCAATCTAACCGACATTTCCGCATCGACTACCACTCCGGTTTCAATGATATCCGACAACATAGTCTCCCCTTCTATGACCATTAGTGCTCCTGTTTTCATAGATGAAAAATCGTCGACAGAATCAACTATCTTGTGTACGGTTGCGTATAACTCTTCGTTGCCTATATCACGGAACTGCATCGGGATAACTCCCCTTCTTCCAATCTGCTCAAGCCCTCTTCTTATCTCAGGCTGAAATAGAATTACAACTGCAATTATTCCGACGGTTAACAAGCTTCTAAGTAACCAATTTAATAGGTTCAGTCCCAATATTTGTGAAACAAAAAATATAGCAATGACAAGGAACACCCCTCTAAACAGCTGCTGTGCTCTCGTCTTCTTGATAAAGCCAAACAACTTATACAAAAGGTATGCAACAATAACGATATCAATGATATCCGTGATTTTGACAGTCATTAACAGGCCTGTTATCTTGTCTGCCATTCTTCCTCCGATTATTTATTTATAGTTTCGTTTATATTTTCCAATACTAATGGATTTGAGTTTTCCCAGTTTAAATTCAAGCATCTCTTTATTATTCTATGATCGTTATGCTTCCATCCTTTTCAGTTTTGAGTGTCTGTCCATTCATCACAGCTTCTATATATGATTTTGCCATCTCAATGCTGTCGGGATCTTGTGTCATAACATATGCAGCCGCTGATCCTGTAGTATAAGTTCCCATCGAGCCGTCACCACCCACCAATGCGTTCTTGGTTATATTCCATTTTGGATTTCTTGCCAATTGCATCTTCACAAGAGATCTCATTTCTCTTGAACTAAAACTCATTTCAAAGTATTTCTTCAATTCAGACAGGACCTTGTTATAACTCAGAACCATAGTTTTGCTGTTCATAGCTTTCTTGAGTATCGCTTCAAGGACAGCCTGCTGATTCTTTACTCTTTGGTTATCACCTTCATCAAATGCTTTTCTTTCTCTCGCAAAAGCCAGAGCCTCTTCACCGTTCATGTGATTCCAGCCCTTCTTGACTGTCCAGTTTTTTCTTTTGACCGGAACAAACTCATAATCCGACTTCACATCAACACCGCCAATGGCATTTATAAACTTCTTAACAGTTGTAAAATTTACTTTCACATAGTAATTAGCGTCTATATCCAGAAGACTTTCCTCTGCACCGACTGTGGTTGCAACGCTATAAAAGCCCGTATGAGTCAATTTATCCATCGCATAATCCATATCAGGCATGTATATCTGATAATCTCTCGGTATCGATGTCATCAATATCTGCTCTGTTGAAGGGTTAACAGTGACGACCATGTTTACATCAGAACGTCCCTGCTCGTCGATTGTTCCGTTCACATCTATTCCTGTTATAACGAAATTAAACGGGTCCTTCGTAATCTTTTCAACGCGTTTATCATTATCTACTGACGTATAGTTAAGGAATGTCAGGGTTCCTATGGCATATGCGGAACCAAGTAAATACATTCCCATCAAAAGAATACTCGTTACAGATGCAATGTCTCTTACAGTAGGTGAAATATTCTTCTTCCTTAATTGAACTACCAAAATGAAACTGAGAAGAATCAATATTAGATAAAAGATTATGAGGGTGACAAATGGAAGGATATCCAGAATTGTCATAATCGCAGCGAAAACAACCAAAGAAATTAAATACAATACAGAAAGTCCTTTGTGGAACTTTCCTGCCTTTCTCTTCTTCTTATTGCTCTTGGTTTTCTTGTTACCGTATGTGCTACGGTATTTGTCGTACGCTTCTTTCTGTGCCTGCTTTTTAGCAGCAGCTAATTCCACCTCAGAAGGATGTTCTTGCCTTGATCGACGTTTAACATCTCCAGAAACTTCCTGTGCTTTTCTTTCCCTGGGTTGTCCTCTTAATTCAGAATAGGCTTTCGCCTCATCGTACTGACTTTTTGCTCCATCACTCGAATGCTCTTCAGGAATTGGTTTACCATAGTCAAAATTAAGCAGATCGTCTAGATCTTGGTCTTTGCGACTCATATATTGTTCCCCTCTGGCTATCTGTTTCTATATTTCTGTCTCTATATTTCTGTCTCTATATTTCTGTCTCTATATTTCTGTCTCTAGAATTCCATAGGCGTTACCTTTACGCTTATAAACAACGCTTACTGCATCTGTATCCATATCCAAGAAAACGAAGAAATCATGCCCGAGCATTTCCATCTGAAGAACTGCCTCTTCAGCAACCATAGGTGAAAGCTCCAGCCTTTTTCTTCTGACAATTTTCATATCGTCTTCAGTGATTTCATCTTCGTGTTTAGGTAGAAATTCCAGTTTAAGTGCCTTATTCCCCTTGTATCTTGATTCGAGTTTGCCTTTTAATTTTGACATCTGACTCGCAAGTTTGTCGGTTACCATATCTACAGCCTCATAGATGCTATCATTAGCTGTCTCTGCCCTAAATACAGCCTGCTTTGCGTTTATGGTCGCCTCAAGCTTAGGGACATCTCTGAGCTTAGATACTACAATGTTTGCTTTTACATCCTCAGCGAAGTATTTATCCAGCTTACCTATCTTTTTCTCAATATAAGTTTGTAGTTTGTCGCTCATACTGTAATTTTTTGCTGAAATCTGAATCTTCATTTTTGGATCCTCCTTTTGTAGTTAATTTACTTATTTATTATAACATAACCATATGTAGAATTGTGTAGCACATATGTCAAAAAATCGAAGGTGTAAAGATAAAAAATGCACCCTTGCGGGGTGCGATGATTTACACATACAGATCTCCTGCTATTTGTTATCCATTACTCGAAGCTGAGGCGTCACTCCTCTTTCTCTGGCATACTGTTGTCTTATACTTCCATCTTCTCTCGACACCATTTCTCCATACGGCTCAAGCAAATCGTCAAGATCAAATTCGTCTATCGGTATAAGACAATACATTCTTTCTATTTCACCAAGGTCTCGTTTTCCTTTTTTGTCGAGAACCTCTACTTCTCCGACTCCTTCAATATATAGAACCCAGCTCTTCTGATCCAGAATCATCTTATGTATATCCTTATCTGCGATATAATAGTTGTATACCTTCATTCCATATTGATAAGCATAATAAAGACCCTTATCCGATGCTTCAAATCTGGCATTATGTATCTTCTCAAAAGGTGGTCTGGTGATCTTATTGATGGATATTCCAAACACAAACAACACAGCTAACACTATACCTATTACAAGCCAGAGAACCGGCTCTCTGCCCGGAGCATATTTTATCGGAAGGAACATAATTCCAATACCGATAATCACTGCAACAAGGCTCATGTATTTGAGAATCTTGCCTTTTGGGTGAGCTTCCGCCCATGCACTTTGCCTTTTCTTAAGAAGCATAAGGTTGCCATTATAAATATCATTGTCCTCGCTGATGATATACAAATCATTGTTTCTGTTCGCCATTATCTCTCCCTAAGGTCATTAAAAGGTTTCCTGTGTCGTTTTCTAAACTTTGTGACAATACATTTGCGCGAATTCGGAGAGCCACTCGACCTGGTCTTTGACCCCACACTTGCCTTTGTCCGGTTTCCGGAGGACTTACATCTAAGATACGCCATGATCACAATTACTTATATTCACTGCTTACGTGGGTCCCTTTGCCCGTATCTGGCTTGGACTTGCAACCACGAACATGACTCATTCCGAATTTCAGACTTCATTCTAACATATTACTTCCTTTGTTGCATCCTTTGTTTCCCCATTTTACAGATGCAATATACAAACTATGATAAGTTGTCTGAAGTTTTAAAAACATCTGCTCCCGATGCAAATGACAGAAAATCTGTTTCTTTGGCACCATTTTGTTTCAGAAGAGATGCAGCCTCATCAACAGTTGAGCCAGTCGTATAAATATCATCAATTATCAATATCCTTGCCCCTTCAATTTTGCCTAAGCAGGCCTTTCTTACTTCAAAGGCATTCCGAATATTTTCCACCCTTTCGCCGGGCGTCATTGATTTCATAGCCGATGTTTGATGCACACGATTAAGTAATTCTCCCGAGTATGTAACTCCCGACCTCTTTGCAAACTCTTCGGCAATCAGAGCGGCCTGATTATATCCTCGTTTTCTCCTTCTCTCAATATGCACAGGTATCGGACATATAATATCGTATCTTGAACGAAGCTCTGCCGATTCAAAGTCCACAAGCATTCTGTCGTACATCATTTCACCTATAGTTCCGGCAATGTCTGTTCTTGCATCATATTTGAGGGCAAACACCATTGCTCTTTCGTGAGTCCCATACTCTGCACATGTATATCCCTTGTCAAAGTTATGTTGATGTTCCCTGCAATTGAAGCAGGTTGTCATAGGATTGTTATCGGATAATGGCTTTCCACATTTATCGCAAGTTCTACCTATGGCCCACTTAACACACTTCATACAATCATCGCACAGCCTGTATGTTCTCGAATTATCTATAATTTTTCCACAGGATATGCAATAAATATCGCTTGGATATATTAAATCGAGTACCTCCGTGCCTATACTTCTAAACAATTGAAACATTATTTACCCCATACTCCCTGTTTGTCGAATGCATCTAAATCGACAAGCTTGTGCTTCAATCCGGTAAATCTGCTATCGGCCCGATTATTTGATATCATCCAATGCAAATATTTTGGATCACCGACTATTATTACGAGTTTCTTACCTCTTGTAATCGCCGTATACAATAGATTTCTTGTCATCAACATCGGTGGTATATGCCACATTGGAATTATTACCGCAGGAAATTCAGAGCCTTGACTTTTGTGGACTGTTATTGCGTATGCCAAATCCACCTCATCGAACATTTCCCCTTCATATGTAATAAGGTTATCGTCGGAACTGACCAACATAGAACGCTCTTGAAGGTTAATGCTATCGACTTTACCTAGGTCGCCATTAAATATACCTTGACCTATCTCAAGATTAGTTGTATCTCTTCTTTCGGCTTGATAGTCATTCTTGAGCTGCATCACCTTATCGCCTTTACGGAAAGTTTGGGGTCCCATTTTGAGTTCTTCTTCACCTTCTGCTGCCGGGTTTATTATTTCCTGAAGAATCGAATTCAGACTCGGTGATCCAAGTATTCCTCTCTTGGTAGGAGTCAAAACCTGTATGTCATCAGCAGATTTTATAAAGTCATAAAATCTCTCCAATCGGCCTCCAACCAGACCTTTAATTTCCTCGATGATATCGTCTTCGTTATACCTTTCAATTATGAAAAAATCGCTGTCATGACCGCCGGTTTCCGGAAATTCTCCATTGTTGATTAGGTGTGCATTTGTCGCAATTCTGCTATCCTGAGCTTGCCGAAAAATCTCTTTGAGACACACCGTATATATATACTCGCTTGCAATCATATCTCTAAGCACATTTCCCGCTCCAACCGGAGGAAGCTGATCTGCATCTCCTGTAAAGATCACTATCGATCCGCTTTTGATGGCATTAAGAAGTCCGTCCATAAGCATTATGTCAATCATAGACGCTTCATCTATAATAAATACTTCCTGTTCAAGGGGTCTTTCATCGGTTCTGCCAAAGCGCATTTCATCTTCATCAACAGAATACACATATTCAAGAAGTCTATGTATAGTCATTGCGGGCTCTCCCGACGCTTCTTGCATCCTCTTCGCCGCCCTTCCTGTAGGTGCTGACAAAGCAATCGTCATATCCAATCTGTGAAAAATTCTAACCAGAACATTGATTATAGTTGTCTTACCCGTTCCCGGTCCGCCGGTTATTATTGTGGTGCTTCCCATAAGACTCGCCTTGACCGCATATCTTTGCTCATTCGATAATTTAATATTTCTTCCATATTCGTCAGCAAGGTCTTTTTCTGCGTCGCTGATCAAATTGTCAATTGTTGCCGGCACAGCTTTTGGCTCAGCTTCCTTGATACGCTTGAGGTTATATGCAACCCTTTGTTCAGCATAATAATATCCGTATAGATAAACGACTTGTATATCATCTACCATATCCATCTGCAGCTCTCCGGCAAAAGCCATCTGTTTGACTACTTCTCTGACTCTTTCGCTGCTCGCATCTATCAGTTCTACAACGCTCTCAACCAACATGTTTTCCGGCATCAATGTGCTTCCGCTTGAGGCCTCTTTCTTGAGAATAAACTTGATTCCACTTTCTATACGGAATTCGCTTTCCGAATCAAAACCGAGTTTCTCGGCCAACTTATCGGCTTTGCTGAATGTCATGCCATATAAATCATCAACGAGAGCATAAGGATTATCTTTTACAACACGTTCCGATTCTCCGCCATACATTTTATATATACGAACAGCATCGGCCATCTCAATGCCGAGTTCTCTAAGCACGAGAGATATTTTTGCAAAATCACGAGATTCTGCAAAGGACTCTGTTATATTTGCTAATCTTGATGGGCCTATTCCTCTTAATGAAAGTAGTTTCTCCGGTGAATTTTCAATTACCGCTAACGCCTCATCTCCAAATGTATCTATCAGAGTGTCCGCCATCTTGGGACCTATACCTCTTATATTACCGGCGGCAAGGAACTCTCTGATAGCATCTATACCTTCCGGTTGTATCTCTTCGTAGCTTATAAAGCTAAACTGCTCACCATACCTCTTGTGTACCGTAAACCTGCCTTCAAGTCTGTAGCTACTACCGGTTTTTGGCTCATTAAAAACACCGGCCACCCTTATAGACCCTTCGTCTGTGGTTAGGATGGCGACGGTGTAGCCATTATCGCTATTGTTGAAAATAATTTTACCGAGCTTGCCTTCTTTAATCATATATTTGATAAACCCTAACAGCGAGCGTTAAATATGCGCAATCCCTTGACCTTCTAGAATGTTTTCTTATATAGCCTTCTATTATCCAAAGTGAATACTCGATCACTGAATTCGCCGGGCTCAATGTTTTGAAGAGCTTCTTCGCAGTCATACATCTTCGCATCAAGTATATCTAGGTAATGGAGAATTTCCGCCTCCGGAAACATTGGTTTCTTCGGACTTCCAAACTCCGGTTCATAATGATGGCTGAGAGACATATGTTGTAACATGAGACTTTTCTCCTCATCGATTTCAAGAGCTTTGCCTGCTTCAGCTATGGAATTAACTCCCATTACCAGGTGGCCAAGTAATTTGCCCCTAAGGGTATAGTCCGGAACTACTCCGTTCTCATCTGAATCAATCTCTTCCAGCTTATCTATATCATGAAGAGCAACTCCCGCGAGAAGAAGATCTCTATTAAGATATGTGTACACTTCACATGCCCTGATTCCCATTTCCATCATTCTCATAACATGGTAAAGCAGTCCCCCGTATTCTGCGTGATGATTACTCATTGCCGCCGGGTAATACATTAGCCTATCTTTATTCTTATCATAGAAATATCTGCATATCTTCTTAAGATCATCGTCTTCAAAGCTGTCTATTGTGCCTGTTATAAAATCATACATATATTGTGATTCATGAGGAGCAGATTTATAGAAATCGTATTTGTCTATATTTTCTTCTTTTGTCCTTCCCTTAATAACATCTATGATTATCTGATTCTTACCTTGCCATTCCTTGCATCTGCCTGATAAAGAAATAATCATCCCAATCTTTATATTGCTAAATGAAGAAACTTCTTCATTGGTCAGGGACCATTTTACCGCTTGCACCTCTCCGGTTGCGTCAGCAAGAGTCATATACAGGTGCTTCTTTCCGTTATTTCCATCTCTGATATCAGCATTTCTGACGAGATAACTGTCCGTAATTATGTGTCCTTCATCGGGTTTAAGATCTTTGACATAGTAAGATTTCATGAATATCATTCGACTGTACGCATGCCCATCTCCGGTGAGTATACGCAGCCTTCTCCTTTCACTTCGATATTTCGAGATGTTTTCGTATGGCTTCGATTATACCACAGCCCTTTGCACTGTGTTATAATGAGCCTGTGAATATTGGAGGTGAGATTATGAATTTCGATGCCAACAAAGCGAAGAACGCAACCATTGAATGGATTCGTCAGTGGTTCGAAAAAAATGGATTCGGATGCAACGCAATAATAGGAATAAGCGGCGGCAAGGACAGCTCAATCGCAGCGGCTCTATGTGTAGAAGCTTTGGGTAAAGACAGAGTTATCGGAGTGATGATGCCGAATGGGGATCAATCTGATATGGACATGGCAGTTCTGCTTGTGAATCATCTCGAGATTGAAAATTATGTAGTTAATATCAAAGGGGCCTTTGACTATCTTCTAAACCAGATTAGTGATACTGGTATAGAAATCAGCGATAACACACGAATCAATCTACCTCCGAGATTAAGGATGTCCACCCTATATGCCGTCGCCCAATCCCGTAATGGTAGGGTTATAAACACAAGCAACCTTTCGGAAGATTGGGTTGGATACTCTACACAATATGGGGATTCTGTCGGCGATATGAGCCCTATGTCCAGCTTTACAGCTGCCGAAATACGTGCCATCGGAAGAGAACTCGGACTTCCTTCAATCCTTGTAGACAAAGTCCCTTCTGATGGACTAACGGGCAAAACAGACGAGGATAGACTAGGATTCACATATGAGGTTCTGGACCGATACATAAGAACAGGCGAAATAGACGATCTTGATATTAAAAATCGAATAGATGAGCTGCATGAGAGAAATCAGTTTAAGCTGAGATTCATGGATTGCTTCAGATATGAAGGCTAATTGCAATATAAAAAGCAATAAAAGTGCCCCTGTTGAGGGGCATTTTTTTGTTGCATAATATGTCAATCTTCTAAAACTTTATCAAATTGATTCTAAGTGCATTCATACACACACAGAACGATGAGATGCTCATGGCTGCTGCTGCCCACATTGGGGTAATTGTCCATCCTCCAAATAAAGAGATAAAGGCTCCCGCTGCAAGAGGAATCAACAATATATTGTAGAAAAATGCCCAGAAGAGATTCTCGTGAATATTTCTCAGAGTTTTGCGTCCAAGCTTGATGGCCTTTACAACATCGGTAATACTGCTGTTTATCAGTACAACATCAGCCGATTCGATTGCCACATCTGTGCCGGCTCCTATAGCAATACCAACATCCGCACTGACCAATGCAGGTGCATCATTGATTCCATCTCCGACCATTGCTGTCTTGTCCTTGTCAAGCAAGTCTTGTATAGCTTTTTCTTTGCCATCAGGCATAACCTCTGCAATTACCTCGTCAATACCTACTTCAGCAGCAATAGCTTCCGCTGTCGTACGTTTATCTCCTGTAATCATAACCGTATGAATTCCTAAGGCCTTAAGCTCTGAAATTGCCTGTCTGCTGTCCGTTCTTATTGAGTCGGCAACTGCAACCACTCCGAGTAATTCTCCTCCCTTTGCAAAGAAAATCGATGTTTTCCCTGCATGTGAAAAATTCTCTGTTTCTTGCTGCAGTCTTTCTATGTCTGCCTCGTCAACATTGTTCTCAACCAGGAAGCTTGAATTCCCACCAACAATCCTCAAGGCTTTGCTCCCCTCTGTAATTACTGCCTCAACACCTCTGCCGGCAACTTCTTTGAAGTCTGCGATTCTCAGAGTTGTGCTCTTATAATAATCGCTTACCGCCTTTGCAACAGGATGATCTGATCTTGATTCCAAGGCTGCAGCTACGGAAATCAGCTCTTCTTCAGAAATGTCTCCGTAAGGATGAACATCAGTCACCACAGGCTCTCCGCCCGTTATTGTTCCCGTTTTATCCAAGGCTACAATCTTTATTCTTCCCATCTCCTCAATTGCTGCTGCTGTTTTGAAGAGTATTCCGTTACGAGCTCCTACTCCGCTGCTTACCATTATCGCAACAGGCGTTGCCAGTCCTAAAGCACAAGGGCAGCTTATTACCAAAACAGCAATTGCTCTTGTCAGAGCATAAGATACTCCATGCCCGGCAATAAACCAGATAATAAACACCAAAGTCGCTATTCCTATTACCGCAGGAACAAAGATTCCTGCAATCCTATCTGCGACTCTTGAAATAGGTGCTTTTGATCCTACAGTATCGGATACAAGATTTATAATTTGAGCGAGGGCTGTATCTTCGCCGATGCTCTTTGTCTTGACTCTTATATAGCCCGATTTATTAATAGTAGCCGCAGAAACTTTGTCTCCGACACTTTTATCTACAGGCAAGCTTTCTCCCGTCAGTGCGGACTCGTCTATTGCCGCATGCCCTTCAATTATCTCTCCATCGACAGGTATCTTCTCTCCGGGCTTTACTACCACAACTTCTCCCAATCTAATGTAGTCGACACCTACGATTATCTCCTCACCGTCTCTTTCGACATTGGCTGTCTCCGGAACCAAATCAATCAGTGCCTTCAGTTCATTGGTTGTCTTTCCTTTTGAAATCGCCTCAAGCATTTTTCCCACGGTGATAAGTGTTACTATCATCGCTGCCGACTCAAAATAGATATTGTGTCCCCCTTGATGAATTTCTGTCGCTTTGCCTGAAATCATTGTTATGAGCACCCAAGCGCTCCAGAGGTATGAAACACCTGATCCCATAGCCACCAGTGTATCCATATTCGGAGCCAACCTCATAGCTCCCTTAAATCCATTTATAAAAAAAATCCTATTTATGTACAGAATTATCGTAGCAAGAAGCATCTGGATAAGGTAATTCCCTATGCTACCGAATTTTTCTATCGGACCTAAAGGCCAGCCCAGCATGGAATGTCCCATAGAGAAATACATCAAGATTAATAAAAAACCCAAAGATTGAATCAATCTTTTCTTAAGCTTGGGTGTTTCTGTATCTTCAAGGGCCTTTGCTCTATTCCTTATTTTATCTCTGTAACTTACTGAAGTACTTAATTCAGGGAGAGGAGGATGACTCACAGGCTGCACCGTAGCCGGCATCCTCCACAGCTTTAATTATCACTTCAGGTTCAACATCACCTTCAACATTCATAGAATTAGTCAAAAGGTTAACCGATACACTTTCAACTCCTTCGAGCTCTTGTACAGCCTTCTCCACTCTCGCCGAGCAAGCAGCACATCCCATACCGTTCACAGTATAATTTTTCATATATATCTTCCTTTCTGTACGATTATATCCGTACGATAAATTTATAGCGTTAGATCTCCGTCCTTCACCCATCCGAGTTTACGACAGCCTGTGTTAATAATCGGAGCAAGGATTGCAGGCAGAATAAATGATATGAGGATTAGTCCGAGCCAATCCATACCTGTGATTCCTACTTTTGCTCCCGAAGCAACATCAGCGACCCAGCCGGAGTAAACTCCTATCTGTCCTACAAGCCCACATGTACCCATTCCGCTTGCAACAGGTGCTCCGTTCATCTGCAGCTTAAATATACAAGTGGCTATCGGTCCCGTTATCGCCGCAGTCAAGGTAGGTGCAATCCATATACGAGGATTTTTTACAATATTACCCATTTGAAGCATCGATGTTCCTATTCCTTGTGAGACAAGGCCTCCCCATCTGTTTTCTCTGAATGACATCACGGCAAAACCAACCATCTGTGCACAGCAGCCGGCAACAGCAGCTCCGCCGGCCAGCCCGGTAAGACCCAGTGCTGCACATATAGCCGCTGAAGATATAGGTAATGTAAGAGCAACGCCGACTACTACGGAAACTATAATTCCCATAACAAGAGGCCTAAAATCTGTAGCCCACATTACTATTCTCCCTACTTCCATTGCCATCGCACCAAGACCCGGTGCCCACCAAACTGAGAGAGCTATGCCTGAGCCTATAGTTACAAGAGGAGTGACGAGTATGTCAACCTTAGTCTCTCCACATACTGCCTTTCCAAGCTCTGCAGCAATTATTGCTACGAACAGAACGGCAAGCGGTCCACCGGCCCCACCAAGGGTATTAGCTGCAAAGCCCACGGTTGCAAGCGAGAACAAAACAAGCGGTGGAGCTTTAAGTGCATAGCCTATTGCAACTGCCATAGCAGGACCTGTCATTGCCATCGCAAGACCCCCTGCTGTATACTCAGCACTTCCGACAACAGCTATCGGTTCTGTTAGGAATCCTATATGGAACTGAGTCCCTAGCGTGTTGATAATAGTTCCTATGAGGAGAGAACAGAACAAGCCTTGTGCCATTGCGGACAAAGCATCTATACCATACCTCTTTGCACTAATCTCGATTTGCTTGCGTTCCATAAACAATTTGATAGAATCTTTTGTCATTTTCTCTTTTTTCCCTTATAATAAACTTCGAATAGCAAACACGGATAAATATAAAATTACTGTACATATTGTAACAATAATAACACATGATAAAGTGTAACATAAGAAGAGAGGAAGAGTGCTATTTATGTCTCAAACAAAAAACAAAAAACAAGTCGGTAAAAAAAGAAAGCGGCTTTCGCTTATTATTGCCGTTCTTGCAATTTTACTTGTAATTACCGGAGTGTATGCTTTCGGACTTAGTCCGGTAGATCCCGGTAACGATGAAGCAATTGTAGTTGATATTCCCAGCGGAACAGGTGCGTCTCAGGTCGTATACATTCTTGATGACGCCGGTTTAGTTAGAAATGTTTTTTTCGCAAAAATCAACGCCAGAATTGGTAGGTATAACAGCCTACAGGCCAACGCATACATATTCAGCAAAGGTATGTCATTTCCTAAAATGATGAACGCCATTAACAAAGGAAGTTTTGAGTACATTTCAAAGCGATCTGTCGAGGTTGCTGATGGTGCGAGGCTTGAGCAAGTAGCTGCTGCAATGTCTAAGGAGCTTGACTTCTCAGCTCAGGAAATAATGGATAAATGGTCAGATAAGAAATATATTAAAAAGCTTATCGATAAGTACTGGTTCCTAACCGATGAGATTCTATCTGACGATGTTATCTATCCTCTTGAAGGATATCTATATGCGGATACCTACTTCGTTACTACAGAAAATTCCACTATTGAAGAATTTACCGAAATGTGTCTGGACAGGATGGATGCAGAGCTTACACCAAGGAAGGACCAAATCAAAGCATCGGGCTTCACTGTCCACAAATTCCTTACTCTAACCTCTATTGTAACAAAAGAAGCAAGAGCAGGTGACCAACCTGAGGTTGCGGGTGTATTTATAAATAGGCTAAATAAAAATATGTCTCTCGGCAGTGATGTAACTGTATGTTATATTTTCCAAGAAGACAGAGTTGAATTGAAGGTTAGCCAGCTTGAAAGCGACAATCCTTACAACACGAGAAAATTTGAAGGACTTCCTCCGGGACCTATCTGTCAGGTTGTCGGCGAAGGAATGGATGCGGTTCTCAAATACAAGAAGACCGATAATATATACTTCTTTGCAGATGCTGACGGTAAGGTTCATTTCTTCAAAACACAAGCCGAGTTCGAAAAAGGAATAGAAGAAATTGGACTGCTTCAGGATGATTAAGAGCATCTTCTAAAAGAACACCATCAATATATAATATTGCTTTTAAAACTAAAACCCTACTTTGATTCTCTTGCAGTAGGGTTTTATTATATCTATTCATTTATCACAGTGCAGTTGTCGCCTTGATACTTTATCGTCATGGATATTTCCTTGGCTCCTTTGAGAATTGGTTCAAGGAAGGACTTATCACCCTCCCACATTGGTAGGGCCATTAGATCACTTCTTTTTATCCACTTGAGAACTCCTTCATCGCAATCGGGAGGGAGAAATTTATCTTCACGTATAAAAATCTCCTTGTCTTTTTCATCCTCAGGTTCAAAATCATCCGAATAATATAGATACATATCTTCATTGCCATACATATCTGATCTAAACTTGACTATACCAAGAAATTGGGCCGAATTTAAAATCAGTCCTGTTTCTTCTCTAACCTCACGCATATTACACTCATTCGGATTTTCTGATGGCTCTATTTTACCTCCAACTCCAATCCATTTGCCTTCGTTAATATCGTTTTGTTTCTTATTCCGATACAGCATAAGAAATTCCTCATTATGCTCAATATAGCATACGGTCGTTTTTCCTATCTGTTCGGTTTTGTCCATATCGTTTTGATTGTTTAAGTCCAATTGTATGTACTACTCCACTCTAATACTATTTATCTTTTGATCTTTCAGAGGCTTATCCATCATATTTCTCTCACTGCTGACTATTGTGTCCGCAACTTCCATGCCTGATGTAACTTTACCAAAAGCAGCATACTGTCCATCAAGATGAGGAGAATCAGCTGTCATAATAAAGAACTGTGATCCTGCTGAGTTTGGATCCATTGCTCTTGCCATAGAAAGCACTCCTCTGTTATGTTTAAGATTGTTCTCGAATCCGTTAGCTTTGAATTCTCCTTGTATGCAATGTCCCGGCCCACCCATGCCTGTGCCGTCAGGACATCCGCCTTGTATCATGAAGCCCGGAATTACTCTGTGAAAAATCAATCCGTCATAGAACTTCTCATTAGCAAGCTTCTCAAAATTTTCAGCTGTCTTAGGTGCGATATCCTCATATATCTCACCTCTCATTACGCCACCGTCTTCCATTTCAATAGTAAATTTCTTCATTTTATTCCTCCGTTATTTTATTTTTATTTCATACACATATATGCAAATATTTATATGCGCTGTTTGTATGATCAAAACGATTAAAAACCTTGCTATATTACTTTCGTTATCACTCTACTGATTTTAGCGACTCTGTCATAGATATATTCCTCAGCCTTCTCTGCATTACCAGATTTACGACTACCGCAAATACAAATGTCAAAAGAACAGACCATACATAGTCCATATTGTTCAGTCGCGGCTCAAAATATATCATCTTAACAGCTATATTGTCTATTACAAAGCTCAAAAGCCATTTGCCCACCGGCATACCCACAACTGCGGCAATCGCTATTAAGAACATGTTTTCTCTGAATACGTACTGAGAAACCTCATATTGGTTGAAGCCAAGTACTTTGATGGTTGCAATCTCTCTAATTCTCTCCGTAATATTGATATTTGTCAAATTATACAGAACTATAAAGGCAAGAAGAGCTGCACATAATATTACAACAAAGACCACGGAATTAAGGCTTTTCATCATCTTCGCAACTCTATCCATAAGGTCTACGCTCACAACCGAAGCTGCGGAGTATTCATATCCTTGTGCTTCAGTTGCCAAGTTTCTTATAGTTGCCTCGTCCGAATCTTCCGGAGCATTGATAAGTGCGGTTTTTTTGCTTGGGGCTTTTCCGAAACCTTTCTCATAGGTTTCTTCACTCATAAAGATGTTATCGAAAACATAATTATCACATACTGCTGAAACTGTCACCGTCATCTCTCTATAACCGTCTTTGAGCTTAATCTTGTCTCCGGGATTTATTCCCATTTCTCTTTGTATTTTTCTTACAATCACAACTTCTCCATCACCCGGAAAAGCAACCTTCTTGCCAGATCTATGCAAGTTAATATATTTGTCAAAGTTCTTTCCATCAGATGCGTAGCATTCTATCTCGTCTTTCTTGTCTCCGGCAATAATGTCCATGCTTGAAGTGTGTAAGAATAAAACGTCACCTGTTTTATCATCGGTCTTATCATCCATGTATTTCATGAACTTCTTCTGCCTATCAGCATTCATATCTTTGTTGAATGCAACCTGATAATCATACAGAGAAATTTCCTTAAATTGATAGTCGGCAACCTTTGAGATGCTCGTCTTGATACCAAAGCCGGCTATCATAAGTGCCGTGCATCCGCTTACCCCGATAATCATCATAAGGAATCTTTTTTTGTCTCTGAATATATTCCTCATCGAGACTTTATATAGGAAACTCAATCTGTTCCAAATAGGAGTCATTCGCTCAAGCAAAATTCTCTTGCCCACTTTGGGCGCACGTGGCCTTATCAGACTTGCAGGTGCTACCTTAAAGTTTCCTACTATCGCAGCCAATGTTGCTCCCATTGAACAAATCATTGCAACCGCAAGAGAAATCAACCCCAGTTTCCAATTTATAACATAGTCGACTGTGTCACTAAATCCGTACATCATCGAATAAGCTTTCCAGATTACCGACGGGAACACCTTGCTTCCAATAAAGAAGCCCAGTACTGCTCCGATGAAAGCTGCGCTTCCTGAATAGAACATGTATTTAGACAGTATCGCTCCGTTGCTGTATCCTAAGGCTTTAAGAACTCCTATTTGAGTTCTTTGCTCATCTATCATCCTCGTCATAGTCGTCATGCATACAAGAGCAGCGATTAAAAAGAAAAATACAGGGAATATCTTTGCTATATTATCTACAATATTGGAGTTGCTATCGAATGAAGAATAGCCTGTATTATCCTTCCTTGAAAAAGCATAGGAATTGCCTGTTTCCATCTCGTCAATCTTGTCTTGAGCTTCATTTATCTTATCTTTTGCATCTTCGAGCTTTCTCTCTGCTTTGGTAAACTCTTTATACGCCTCTTTTTTTTGTGTATTCAGTGTTCTCTCACTCTCGATAAGGGTTCCTGATTTCTTGTTGAGAGTTTCCAGCCCGGCTTTCGCTTTACTGATACCGCTATTCACTTGCGCAAGATTTGCTTTTAGTCCATTAATAGTGCCTGTAATAGCGTTTATCGTTGCAATCTGAGTATTATATTCTTGAATATATTCTTCTTCTGTAATTTCTCCGGCTGCATATTTATTTTCAATTTCTGTTTTCTTTGCATTTGCTTGAGCCAAATGGACTTTTGCTTCACTGATTCCTGCCTCAATCTGAGCTTTCTTCGCTTGCAAATTCGCTATTGTAGCGTTCAACTCTTTCTTTGTTGAAGCAACCGTCTTCTTTCCGGAGCTTATCTGATTGGCTGCTGAATTCAATTTGCGTTCAGTATCAGCCTTTGTTTTCTCGAATTCTGCCAGGCTGTCCTCATATTCCTGTTTCTTCTCATCAAGCTTTTCTTGGGCCTCTTTCATGGCAGTAGTCCTGCGTGCCTTGGTTATGTTATCGGCGAGGTCTTCCATAGGCTTTTTATTCCTTGTAAGCTTTGAATTCAGTTCCTCAGATAGAATTTCTTCGTCACCCTCAAGCTTGACGTATAGGGAAGTATAATAATCTAAATCGAAAGAATCTTTATTTATATAGAAAAAAGTATCCAAGGCTCCGTCTCCAATATCGGTAGATCCCCTCTGATAGTCCATATATATTGGTGTGTTGACCTTTCCTACAATGATAAATTCTTTGGCCTTAAATTTCTTGAGCGTATCCTTGTCGTTATTGGCTGAAAGCTTAACTTTATCGCCAATATTATAACCTTCTCCTATTACTGTATATGCATCTATTACGCATTCGTTATTCTTCTCCGGCAATCTGCCTTCGACTACTTTCAATGTATTTATTTTATTCGGAACGGATATAGCTTTAAGTGTTTCTTCTTGCTCTCCGTTCGTCTCTAACAGCACGTCTATGTCTATTGAGCCTTCGCTTTGTGCGACGCCTTCCACCTTTGATGCCATCTTGACGCTTTTATCATCTATTCCATAAGAAGAAAGGATGCGATAGTCATAGAAATTTGTAGATCTAAGATAATCACCTGTTGTTTTAACCATGGACGCTTTACAGTTTTTCAATCCGGCAAAAAAACCAACACCAAGAGCTACAATTGCCAAAATAGCAAGGTAGCGTGTCAATGATGTTATTATTTCTCTCAAAGCAGCTTTTTTAAGCATTTGCAATTTCTACCATTCTATTTCAGCTATAGATATCGGATTATGATTTACGATAACGTCTTGTACGATTCCATTTCTGACGCTTATAACTCTGTCAGCCATAGGTGTTATTGCCTTGTTGTGTGTAATAATGATTACAGTTGCTCCGGAAATATGTGCCTGATCCTGAAGAAGCTGTAATATCGATTTCCCTGTGTTATAGTCAAGGGCGCCTGTTGGCTCATCACAAAGCAGAAGCTTGGGATTTTTTGCAAGTGCTCTTGCTATAGCCACTCTCTGCTGTTCTCCGCCGGAAAGTTGTCCCGGAAAATTTTTCATACGCTCCTCAAGGCCAACCGCTTTGAGTGTTTCGGTCGGATCAAGAGGATCCTTACATATCTGGGTGGCAAGAGAAACGTTTTCAATTGCCGTGAGGTTCTGCACAAGATTATAAAACTGAAATACAAAGCCTATGTCGTATCTTCTATATTTCGTAAGTTCCTTTTGATTCATCTTACTTATCTCTTGCCCATCTAGGATTATCCTTCCCTCGGTCAAGGTATCCATTCCACCAAGAATGTTCAAAAGAGTTGTTTTTCCCGCTCCGGATTCTCCTACGACTATTGCAAGCTCTCCTTTTTTTACCGTAAAACTTGCATCTCGTAAGGCTTCAATACTAACTTCTCCAACTTGATATACCTTGCGGACATTTTCAAAAACAACATAATCTGGGCGAATGTCTTGAATCTCTTCGGACTTCTTCGACTTCTCCTCTTTCTCTTGTGACAGCTCAGCTTCAGCTGCCTGAATAAGCTTTTTGAATTCTGCCATTTCTTGATTTTTGTTCATAATCAACACCTACAAATTATTATCAGATGATAATATTGATACAACCAATTATCAGACCTATAAGACCACCGAGATTGACTATCATATCGAGCTCATTTTTCATTACTGACAGTACTCCCTTTTCAATATCTTCAACTGACATAGAATTGATCTTATCTTCAACTATCCTTGCTACATCTATTCTTCTAAGGGCAGAGTTTACCGCATTTACAACAGATTCCCGGTACGCCTCGATAAGTTTATTTCTTACAAATTTTTCATCATATCCCGCTTCTTCTAACACGTGAATAGGTGTCCTTTTTCCAAGATCTTGTATTTTAGTTCGGCATACTTCTTCGACCATATTCGTCCCACGAGTGTCGATGAATTCAATCATTTTATCACTCACGGTAATCATCATATTATCCACTATCTTATTAGATACAAACAGACTAAGTAATTTGGATGTAGAGAGGGCTTCTTTCGTCATTCTTCCCCCTTCGTCTCTCATCAGTTCCGGTATATCCATCTCCTTAATTGCTTCTATAATTTTTGCAGTAAGAAGTTCTGTAAAACTCTTCTCTATTTTAATATATTTTTTCGGTCCAGCGACAAGAATTGCTCCTGTATCCCGAATATCCTCTGCGAGAATTGCCATAAGCTTATCAATAAGGGGTTTTTCTATCTCCTCTGTAAGCATCCGATTAGATATATCCTCTTTGGTGAAAAGCTCGTCGGCGACTATCTTTCCGGCTGATTTTGCAAGGCGTTTCTTGCCTTTTGGGATTGCTCCCGGTGTAAAGGGTACGGTAAATCCAAATATTTTCTTCTCTTCTCGTGGAACAAATATCATCTTAACCGCTATGTAATTGGTGAAAAATCCTATAACGGCCCCCACAAGTGGAGGCATAAGATAATCACCCACAAATTCCCAGTTCATCTTCTCTCCTTTAATAGTTGCACCTAGTATTTGAGATTTTTTCTAATCTGCTTCCAATCCGGCATAAACCTATCCATCAGTTCATAAAAGCTCCCTCCATGGTTCGGAACCAGAGTGTGCACGAGCTCATGGAGTATTACATAATCAAGTTCTTCATCTGTTCTTGTAGCAAGCATCAGACTCAAATTAATATGGCAGGTTGTAGTATTACAACTTCCCCATCTTGTATGCATGTCTCTTACGCTCCAGCCGGTACAATGAAGCCCGGTCCACTGCTCAATCGCCGGCAATCTTTCGGCGATTCTTCGCTTCAGCGAAGCTCGGCGTTTTTCTTTTTCCGCAGGTGTTGAAGGCGCCGGATGAGCAGAGGACCTTTCCTTAACTCTTGAAATGTTTTTATCTATCCAGTCTCTTCTGCTTCTTACAAAACTTATTATATAACCGTCCGTCATAATATATGGAGCGCTTACAATCACTTTGCCATCCGGATCTTTAACTCTAATATTCATTCTTTTGATTCGCTTGCGAGTTACCTCAACAGGCAGTTCATCAATATATATAACCTTCTTCATAGTCTATATAATACCATATTATATAAAATTATATTGAAAAACCGAGGTTATATAACCTCGGTTTAATATAATTATTAAATTATTTTCAGGAAGTTCCACATAATATGGGCATACCACTTGCCTATTTCCAGCACTCTGCCTTGCTCTCATCAAGATCTATATTCTTAGCCTTGAAAACAGGTTGTAGACCTGCTTTTTTCTGATCTGTATAATCTTTGAGAGACTTGATGGCCACTCCACCAAGTATTGCAATCGTCGGAATATTACAAACTACCATTAGTCCTTGGAACATATCAGCTGTATCCCATACAAGACCTGCCTGTGCAATTGCCCCCAAGAACACGAGTACTGTAGCAACTATTCTGAATACCAATGATTCTGTCTTAGATATATCCCTTTTCAGGATAAATGCCAAACATCCTTCACAGTATGCGTAGTTGCCGATAAGAGTAGTAAACGCAAACAATGACATTGATACTGCAATGAAAACAGGGCCAAAAGTTCCAAGCGAAGTATGCATACAAGTCTGAACATAGCCTGCAGCGTCAGCAGCACCGTCGACGACAAAATCAGCCGGATTAATGCTTGTTGTTGAAAGACACATAAACGCTGTTGCTGAACAAATAAGAAGCGTATCGATAAATACAGATAATGTCTGTACAAGTCCCTGCTTTACCGGATGAGCGACATCCGCTTTGGCTGCAGCGTTAGGAGCAGAACCCATACCAGCTTCATTTGAGTAAAGTCCTCTCTTGAGTCCCCACATGAGGCACGACCCGGCAAATCCGCCAAAGATTGCTTGTAAATCAAACGCACTTGCGAAAATCAAAGAAAACATTTTTCCGAGGTTGGAAGCATTCATAACGAGAACTACAATGGAAACTCCAACATAGATCAGTCCCATAATAGGTACAAGGAATTCTGTAACCTTTGAAAGTCTTCTCGCTCCACCAATTACAATAGCAGCAAACAGCAGTGCAAGAATAGCTCCGATTACAGCTGCTGTGTTCTTGCCATAGAAATCAAAAGTAGCAAATGTTGATTGCAGGTTATATGCCGCCAACATATTATATCCTACCGCGTATGTAAAGATAATGAGGAATGAGAACAGGACTCCCAGCCATCTCTGTCCAAGAGCGTTCTGCATATAATATGAAGGTCCACCGTAGTAAGTTCCATCATCTGCTTTTTTCTTATAAATTTGTGCAAGAGTGGACTCGATAAATGCGTTTGCACCACCAAAGATAGCTGTAATCCACATCCAGAAAATCGCTCCCGGTCCTCCAAGCACGATAGCTGTACATACACCGATAATGTTTCCTGTACCTACTCTCGATGCTGTGGAAATCATCAACGCTCCGAAAGATGAGATACCATTCTCATTCTCAGGTTTCTCCATAACGACCTTAAGCATCTCAGGGAATAAACGAACCTGAACAGCCTTAGTTCTGATTGTAAAGTAGATACCCACAACAATCAGGAACATAGGTACAACATATGGCTGATACAGAATGTTATTCATAAAACCAACAAAAGCACTCATAATATTCTCCTTTTCCAAAATACGACTTCTAAGTTAAAACATACATACTTGTTAATAACAACAAGTTCATATCAATCACACGTGATTATTTTATCAAAACATAAAATATGTGTCTATAGATTTTTGATATTTTGTATAATTGTATACAACTTTGCCGTCAATTATCAAATCCTTTTGTCTTTACTCTCCAATTATAGGGACTTGACCGCTTTTATTAATGCCTCTGTCTCTTCATCAGTCGTTGCCCAAGAGGTGCAAAACCTTACAAGACCATGATTATCATCAACCCAATGGTCAAATTCAAATATAAATTCCCTGCTCAATGAATCCATAGCAGTCTTAGGAAGTGCGTAGAACAGCTGATTAGTGGTTCCTTTAATAAAAGGTGTGAAGCCGGCTTCTTCAAAGGCCTCTTGAATTCTGTCCGCTTTGCGTACAGCTGCTTCGGTAATATCAAAATACAAACCGTCTCTAAACTGCACAGAGTATTGCAACCCTATAAGCCATCCTTTTGCCAGAAGAGCTCCATTCATCTTCATGTAATTTCTAAAGTCTTCATTAACTTCTGTACTTTTTATGACGACAGCCTCGCCGATAAAGTTCCCACATTTTGTGCCTCCAATATAGAATGCATCTGAAAGTCTGTGTATATCCTTGATAGTAAGATCGCAGTTTGATGCAGCAAGTCCGTATCCCAGTCTTGCTCCATCAACATATAAATATAAATCGTACTTATCACATACCTCACGCAGAGCTTCAAGTTCTGCAAGAGAATATATAGTGCCAAATTCAGTCGGATAACTTATATAGACTGCCTTTGGATGGGTAATATGTTCGTATGTAGGTGAGTTATTGCAGTTTCTCATAAATTCATCCACTTGTGATGCGCTAAGTTTCCCATCAACACCCGGTACTGTTTCTACCTTGTGTCCTGTATTCTCAACAGCTCCGGATTCATGAACAACAATATGTCCCGAATCAACAGAAATAACAGAATTAAATGGATGTCTCAACATTGCCGATAAAACAATGAAGTTCGTTTGCGTCCCTGCAACCAAAAAATGCACATTGGCATTCTTGTCTCCCACAACATTCTTAATGGTTGTCTCTGCTTCCTCACACCATTCATCTTTGCAATATCCGCCGTATGCATTGTTGTTATCCTCGGTTAACACCTTCAATATCTCCGGGTGCATGCCATGATTATAGTCGTTATTATAGCGAATCATCTGTTATCTCCTCCTATTTCATATTCAGTTCAATGCATTAAACCAGATTGAGCTTTTTAATACCAACAATCGTACAAATTTCAGTTAATTATACCACAGGACAAACACCTTGAGACTGGTTTTAATGGTATAATAAAATACTAAAATTTATAGGATGGGCTGATATTATGAATTCAAAAATTAAAATTAATGATAAAATATGCGGTTTTACAGTAACTGATATACAGGATGCATATGATGCAGGGGGCAGACTTCTGCGTATGGAGCACGAGCACACCGGTGCGCAGCTTTGCTGGATAGATAACGGAGAAGAAAATAAACTTTTTTCTGTAGGCTTTAAAACTCTCCCTGAGGACAGCACAGGAGTTTTTCATATTATTGAACACTCTGTCCTTTGCGGATCAGAGAAATTTCCTGTCAAAGAACCATTTGTAGAGCTCTTGAAATCATCTATGAATACTTTCCTTAATGCTATGACTTTTCCTGACAAGACTCTCTATCCTGTATCTAGCCGTGTCGAGCAGGATTATCTTAATTTGACCGAAGTATATCTCGACGCTGTTTTCAATCCCCTCATACTCAAAGACAGTAAAATTTTCTATCAGGAGGGTCATCATATTGAAACAACCGGAGATATTCCTGAGTATAAAGGTGTTGTCTTCAATGAAATGAAAGGGGCTATGTCAGATGTTGACAGAGTTGCAGAAGAAGGAATGAACAAGCTTCTCTTTCCAGATAACTGCTATCAATATAATTCAGGTGGTAACCCTGAGGCAATAACGGATCTTACATATGAAGATTTTATAGATGCCTATAAAAAATCCTATCATCCATCAAATTCGTATTTCTATCTCGACGGAGATATTCCTCTTGAGAAAACTCTTGAGATGATAAACTCATATCTAATCCATTTTGACAAGTCAGAGAATCTTCCCGAGATTACAACACAGACTCCAGTAACAGGTAAGGGAACTATGCAATTCGATACCAATGATGATGATGCAAAGGCTGTGGTTTGTTTTGGTAAGATTATTTGCGGATGGGAAGACAGGTGCAAGGTGCTCGCCATGCATGTGCTTTGCGACTACCTTGCCGACTCGAACGAGTCGCCGCTCAAAAGAGCAGTCCTGTCTTCCGGTCTCGCTGAGGATATGGAAGTCTACCTTATAGATGGAATAGCTCAGCCATATCTTATGATGATGTTCAGAGGAACCTCTCCGGATCATGCAGCCAAACTACAGGAAATCTCAGAGCAAACCGTTTCAGATATCATTAATCAAGGTATACCTCATGATTCATTGACTGCAATAGTCAACCAAATGGAATTCAGGCAGAGGCAGCTTCCGGAGCCACAGGGCCTGTATAGGGCCTCATATGCACTCTCTTCTTGGCTTTACGGTGGGGATCCTCTTCTTTATATCAAAACAGGAGAAGCCATTTCCGAGCTTCGAGAAGCAATCAATAATAACATTGTCAAAGATCTAGCACAGAATTATTTTGCAGATATGTCAGATTTTTCCAAGCTATATCTAATCCCTTCATCTACACTCGGAGAAGAACGAGGTAAAGAAGAAAACGCAAAGCTTATCAAGACCTTGTCCGAAATGCCCTCGGAAGAGAAGATTGCCCTTGATAATATGAATGTAGAACTTGAAAAATGGCAACATGAACCTGATAGCGAATCGGCGATTGCCTCAATCCCAAGACTTCGATTAGAAGAAATAGATAAAACAGTTAACTTCCCTACAACAAAAATCAGCGAAATATCCGGTGTCAAAATTCTGTATCACGATTTACCATCCAACGATGTAATCTACCTTACCTGCTATTTCCCGCTGACGGATCTTTCTCTCGAAGAGCTCACCGTATTCTCGTTGATGGCGGAGCTTTATAGGGAGCTACCTACGGAAAACTACGATGTGACAAGCCTTGCGAAAGAGATTAAGAAATATATAGGTTCTTTAAACTTTGATATTGACACTTATGCAAAAGACGACGACAGATCATCATGTACTCCTTGTATCAAGGTACAAGCAGCTTTTCTCAAGGAAAATCTCGCCCAGGCGGAGAGCTTGATATATGAGATCCTCCTCAAGACTAAATTTGATGATTCGGAACGCATACGAGAACTTGTAACACAAATAGACGAGGAGGGCAAAAGATTTGCTGTCTCTTCTGGAAATCGCCTTGGTGCTCTTGTCGCACGCTCACATTACTCATCAATGGCTGCTGTATCTGAAGCAACAGGAGGTTATACTTTCATACAATACCTCCATAAAATTAACCAGGATTTTGATGCCAAATTCAAAGAATTTCAAGACCTTGTTACACATGTAAATAATTCTATAGGCAGACAAGGAATGGTATTGAGCATCACTTCATCTGAGGAAGTTGATTTGACCGATTTTATAAATCGCTTTGCAGAGGGTTCAGACAAACCTATTGCAGCCCAATATACAACAACTCTTCCGGCGAAGGTTGGTATTGCCGTACCTTCATCGGTTTCACATGCCGTTATCGCCTATGACCTAATAAGGATGGGCATCAAAGCCGATGGCAGTCTTCATGTCGCAACAAGCATCGTCTCCTTTTCTTATCTTTGGAACGAAATCAGAGTAAAAGGTGGTGCCTACGGTGCATCAATGTCATCAAGCAGAAACGGCTCTCTTCTTTGTCACACCTACAGAGATCCCAGTCCTGCCAGATCGATTGACAAATTTGCCAATATAGCTGCATTCATAGATGATTATGCAAATAATCCGGGAAACAGTCTTGATGGTTTCATCATATCAACATTATCCAACACAGATCCTCTCGTATCCCCGGGAATCAAAGGCAGGATAGCCGACGATTTCTATCTGTCAGGTCTCAGCAATGATTACAGAATTCGTTTACGCAATGATATGCTCGAAACCACACCGGATACCCTAAGAAAATGGAGCGAAGCCTTCCGAAAGATCTCGGACGAAGGCAGCGTATGTATTGTGGGCAGCGAAGCGGAACTAAAGGAATGTGCAGGTTTGACCATATATAAACTATAGTGCAAAGAGCCCATTGTCATTATAAACAATGGGCTCTTAATTTACATATAACATTAACGACACTTGATTTTGAATAATCGAAAGATAAATTCAAAGCAAGTGTCGTTTTTCGTTAGATTATACTAATATACTAAAGGCCTTTTGCCTTGTATATCTGAGTATAACTTCCATCTTCATTGCAAATCACCATAATCTCCATTTCGTCATGATCCGGATCAAACAGAGGCTCGGGTGCATTGTATCTAACACAAGTACCACAACTGCTGCTCAGATTTCTTGGAACCGGCATAGTCCTTGCCTCATATCCCTTAGATCGGCATAGCCTCTCATATCTTATCGATCCAAAATGCATAAAGAATGTCGCTATATAAGTATTCATGGCATCACTATACCATTACTTGGATATTTTGAGAAGGAATTCTCCATCTTTTTCCTCAACAGCAACTTTGTATCCTTGACTCTCTGCATAACGGGTTACATTCTCACGAGGTGTATTCGAATCTACAAGAACCTCATAATAATCCCCTTTGCTCTTCATAGCCTTCTGCGTCATGATGACAGGCGTTGGACATGAAAGTCCTCTTGCATCAACCATAATAACCCTCCTCTATTTTGTTTCAGTCGCTACCTTAGCGTCCTGCCTTACATAAGTATTTACAACCCCAATAATTGCAACCACGATGATGCCGATGATAACTGCTGTCTTACCTGCAGGTGTAGGCCCTTCGCCACTTGCTGCCAATCCAAAGTTGTGGCAGAATGCAGCACCGACCATAAGTCCAATAATCGTAACCGCACTGTCTGCACTTCCCTCACCGGACATAACCAGCTGTCTGAGCGGACATCCACCAAGCAACACGCATGCAAAACCTACTAAGAGCATTCCAAGCGCATTCCACAGTCCGTCAGTATGTGCAACAGGTTGTCCCTCTATTCCTAAAACGAAGTAAGGTGTTCCTGTAACAGCACCCAAAACCAGATTCGTAACGAAAGCGGCAACAAGAATAGCTAGGAATCCTAGAATAAGTCTTGTTTCTCTAAAAAGAACCAAGTCCCTTATTCCGCCTACCATACAAAGTCTTGTCCTCTGAGCAAATACTCCAACAAAGAGTCCTGCCGCCAAAGATACTCCAACTGCTGCATGCATAGCACCCGGCCCCACGCCCTCTGCAGTGAAAGCGATATATGCCGGTTTAATAATAAGCAAAGCAAAGATTACAAGTTCAATTATAGGGAGAATATATCCTTCCGACTTTGTCAAGGTATATGTTCTCTTAAGAGAGTAGCCGTTCTTCAAGAAGAAAATTCCACAGAATATTCCGGCTGTAAATCCAACCAAGCCCGCAAGAGCATTCAAATCTCCGCCTGCAAGTCTTAGAATCATTCTATACGGGCATCCCAGGAACATAAGACATCCTACCATTGCAAAGAATCCAAGGACAAATCTTGTCATCGGAGCACTTCCACCTTGAGATCTGAACTCTTTCTTTGCAAATGCAGCGAGGAAAGCACCAATAACGATTCCAATAATCTCAGGTCTTATGTACTGAACCGGCGGAGCTTTATGCAATCCCAAGCCTCCGGCAGTGTCACGCAGGAAGCAAGCAATACAGAAGCCCATATTCTTAGGATTTCCGAAATACACAAGTGCTGCCGAAATAACACCTATCGCAAGGCCTACTATAGTCATCATGAGCTTGTCATTTTTCTTATTCATATTTTTCCTCCATATTTTTATGAATTATGTAGTATTGACAAGGGAATAAAACCTATTCCCATACTCATTTTACGACCCATACCGGCTCAACTCAAATAGAGTTTGTTAATACTTTCGCAATCTAATATATCAATTTTCAATACTCTATTTCTTGTTTACACTTTTAAGATTCACTTCCATTTTTGTCTCTTGCTCCACCGCGTGCTCTTCTTCAGCTTTTCTTAAAATTGCACCAAGTCCATGCAAAGCTTCAAAGGGTGCAAACTGCTTTGCTCTTTGTGAGTTGGGCATTTTTTGTCTCTTCTTATTTCGTTCCATCAAATCCCCCTATTCCTTATGCCCTCCTATTTGCTTATTTCTCTCCAAAGTCGTAGCAGCTTCCTCGAGATCCATCCCCTTGAATACGGCATTTTTGCCGTATTTGTCTCTTAGATAATTTACAGTTGTTTGTAATGCCTCATCTCTCTTGATACGAATATGAATCTCGGTTACAGGGTTTTGTAATCCTTCACTGCGTACGCGACCTGTTGTTTTGCCCTCTTTTCTTGCCTCTTCATACTCAACCTCAAATATATTTATCTGCTTGTTAGCTCTGACATCCTTTATATCGTTAAAGTTTATATATACGCGCCTCACAGGATATTCTTCATTAACAATTTTTCTGTATAGATCTGCCACTGCAGGTATGATAATTGTCGATGCATTCAACGGAATCGTAAATGAAACCGAACCTCTTACCATTGGGAGCTTAAGTGCATTGGAATACCCAATTGACATGGAAATATTTGCTGTTACCATACCAATTTTCGTCATTTCCAAACACATCTGCTCTGTCATCTCTTTGATGATGAGTTCTCCCTCGTCGTAGCTATAATCTCTCATCAGAACTTGTCCCCGTGAAATAGAACGACTTTTGTTTTTATAACCTTTGATATCAGCTATTGTTGTGGGCTCGACTCCCCACGCATGATCAATCAGTAGCTCTGCATCGACCCCGAACATTTTATACATCAGGTCCTCATCAGCATAAGCTATTTCCCTCATAGTATAGATCCCGATTTTGGCAAGCTTGCGTGCCGTTCCCGGCCCGATTCTCCAAAAATCCGTAATTGGCTTATAGTCCCAGAGGGTATTTATATATGATTCCTGATTCAAATCTCCTATAAAATTCGGTGAATGCTTTGCTGTTATATCAAGTGCAATTTTAGCAAGATACATGTTTGTTCCTATACCTGCCGTTGCCCTTACTCCTACCCTTTCAAGAACCTCTTTCATCAAAAACTCTGCCATTTCCTTGGGAGTAAAACCATACCCCTTCAGATATGCTGTTGCATCAATAAACACCTCATCTATTGAGTATACATGTATATCCTCTGGCGATACGTAGTCTAGATACACCTTATATATCCTTGCCGCATAGTCCATATAAAGCTGCATCCTCGGCGGAGCCATAATATATTTAAGGTGCTTGGGAATTTCAAATACCCTAGCTCTTCCGCTTACTCCTTGTGCCTTGAGGGAAGGGGAAACTGCAAGACAAATAGTTTTATCCGTCCTTGTCGGATCTGCCACCACAAGATCTGTTGTCATCGGATCTAAGCCTCTCTCCACGCATTCAACCGAAGCATAGAAAGACTTCAGGTCTATCGAAATATAAACCCTACTCTCATCCGCAATATGATCTTTGTGTACATTGTTCTTCATATTATAATGCTCTCTTGCGATATTCTCCCGGTGTCATTTCTTCAATGTTCGTAAAACTCTTTGTGAAGTAGCTCTGAGAACAGAAAGTCAAACGCTCTGCAATATCTGCAATCGTCAAATCGGTTTCTACAAGAAGCCTCTTGGCTTCGGCAATTCTTTCTCTTAATATAAATTCACTTATTGTAATCCCCAGCTCTTCTTTGAAAATTGCCGAAGCATAGGTTCTACTCAAATTAACCTCATCCGCAATTTGCACGAGCTCAATTTTTTCGTTAAGATGCTCCTCAATATAAGTCATCATTCTAGCCAATCTCAGTGAATGTTTTTTGCTCTTAAGTACATATCTGACCTTTACTGCAAAGTCATGAGCCATTCCGTGAACCAAATCATATAAATCAGGTAGAGAAACAGCATGTTCAAACTCCTTAACAAATTGATCTCTAATATCATATGCGACCATATCAAGAAGCCCAGCCTGAATTGCAATCACACACATCTCCGAAGCTGCACATACTGATTCATAATGCATCTTACTCATTGCATCACTATATGAACCGCATTTATTAAAAAGTGCCGTTGGATATTCGTAGTTTTGTTGTGACAGTTCAGATATCCTGCCTGCATTTCCCTCTTGAATAGCATCAAAATATTGCTTTTTCTTAATATACGGAAGATAAACATGATTTCGACGCGTGCGACTTAGAATAAGATTTATTGTTTGTTTGTTTGCCATTTCTTTTTTTCTTGCTTATTTATAATTAAATTAAGCTTTCTCCTAATTTTTTTATATTTTTCATAACAAAATTATAACATATTCATTTATTAAATCATATAATCAAGGTGCAATCAGTGTTTGCATGTAAACTTGTCGGTTCAGCCCGAGAGGGTATGTTTACAGGCAACACAGCCTATTCTCCTTTCTACGGGGAGAATAGGCAAACATACGATTAGCTAATAGTGCTTTGAGAAAACAGCTTTATTTGGATCATTCGGGGGGGCGATCGAGATAAAGCTTTTTTCATGCAAAAAAGGGAGTGGCTATCCACTACCTTCTTGCTATATCCGACATATTCTATCTGTTCTTGGTATTACTTTGATGCTTTCCGTCTTTAATTCGTTTTATTCGCTTTATGCGTAATAGCGTAATCAGAAAAACCGTCAACACTCCCATAACTACAATTATTAAAATATCAATTTTCTTATTTATGACAAACAAGAATTCATTTTCGTAATCGCTATTTTTAAATTCTTCCTTTTTATCCTCTGCTTCTTCCCCCTCAATTTGACCAGAATTGGTCTGGCGATCTTCTTGCTTTCCGGCATCCAAGGCAACCGATTCATCTTCTATCGGTTGTTCTCCCGATTCAACAGACATTGAGGGAGATTTCGAATCTTCACCTTGCTCATTAGCCGCCAAAATTCCCACAGGAAACAATGATACAATTATTGACAATATAAGTGTTATAAATGTTGCCCTGACAATCACAGATCTTTCCATTTTACTTTTTTGCAACCTACCTTGTGTTAACCGATTCAACTTTGCTCCATGATGAGTAATATTTCTTTTTTCCTATTTTCTTGTAAGATCGAACCTGAACATAATATTTCTTTTTATCCCTAAGCTTTTTAACACTTTGTGATACTTTGTTATACGAAGTTCCTATAGTTTTTGTTTTCGCAGATGACATATTGGAACTTGTGCTATATCTTAGCTGGTAACCACTCACATAATTACTCGGAGATTTATACACTTGAACCTTAAACCCATTATTTAATGCACTAAGCCTGTAAATGGATGCCGGTTTCACAACTATTGAGTATGAAGACGTTATATATCCCGGATATGTCTTCCCAGTTACATAAACCTTATATGATCCCGGATTTTTACTGCCACTTGAGTATTTTATAGTAACACTATCGTTACTGATTTTCAGACCTTCATAATATGACGTAACCAGAGGTTTTATGACTTTTCCAGTATAATAATATCTTGTTTCTGAAGTTGAAGCCGTGATCAGGGATCTTCTTGGATCGTTACCCGAACGATTCTTAATCCAATCTCCGTTAACAGAAATGTCAGCAGTACCTACAAGTGATTTGTCTTTGTAAACTCCTAGCAGCATCCCTGTCTTTACTGTTTTTGTATCGGAAAGTTTTGCCCCTCGGGCGTCAATAACCGAAAGGCTGTAATTCTCGTAACCTTCTATAAAACCGAGATTATTCAAGAATTCTCTTACCGTAAGCCCGGTAGGTACATTTCTTACATACGAGTCTCCGATTTCAAACAGATAAAGCGGCTCTGATTTCTGAGGGGCTTCTTCTGTAGGTCCAGGAACTTCGGTATTAACTTCAGCTGAAGTTCCACCCTCCCCTGAATCAAATCCTGTTTTCCCGGAGACTGTCTCTCCTAATTCTGAAAGATCTTCTTCTGTCTCCTCTACCGGTAAGCCCGTTACATCTCCTGCGACAGCAGTCTCCTCTTCTTGGTTTTGCTGAGGCGAAACATTTCCGAAAATATATTGTGTTTCTCCAAGTTCATTGGTGTAATTGGCATTGTCTAATCCTATGCGACTTATGAATCCGGTTCCTATCGTGAATGGAATCAGTGCGTACCCATTGTAACTTCCGATTCCTCTAATATAAGCATACGCTTGCTGATCGCCTTTCTTAATATTGTTAATATATCCAATAGTATAGTCTTTACCTTGAATGAGATTTTTTCCTTTATTTATAACTTCAAATTTAGGTTCGACAGTTTTACCTGAGTAATTCCAATCTGTGACCCCATATATCTCGCTGTTTGTAATATCGTTCTGATCATTCGATTTTGGATTTCTCTTGATATACCAAAAGTTTCCATCTGTAGATCCAATTTTTCCTGTACTACTTGAATAAATCCCGTTTATCAACGCAGTACTGGTAAATTGCCACTTACTATAAGTCTTTGTTGATGTGCATTTACTATAGTATTGAGCACACCACAAATCCACATCGCTTCCGATATTATTCTCATCAATCATCGAACTGAAAAAGCTCGTATTTGCATATATACCTACTTCGTAACCCTCGGCCTTGACCGTATCACAGAATGCTTTGGCACATTTCGTTGCTTGGATCTTGTTATTCTTAATACTATAGAGTCTACCCTTATCACTTCCGGAAGAAGGTCCTGCATATTCATAATCCATATATATAGGGAGGTCGAGGTCCTTTGGTTTGATACCGAGCTTCTTAAGCCTATTAACAGCCTTAGTTGCTTCAGCCTTTGCTTCTGTAACGGTTGTAGCCTGTGAAAACACATAAGCACCTACCATTACACCCGCATCCTTTGCTTTGCGATAATGTCTTTCAAATTTTTCATCATCCCACATTGATCCTGATGACCCATAACCGGTATAGGTAACTCTTAAGATTGCAAAGTCGACATTGTTTTCTTTTTTTGCAGTGCTCCAATTGGTGTTTGCTGACTGATAAGTTGAAATATCAACGCCGTTTGTCATAAGGTAACCACTGAATTTAGACTTATGCATATATGTCGTTCTTCCTGTGCTGCCGTAAGGTGAATTAGAAGTAAATTCTGACGCAGCAAGAACCGGTATCGGTATAGCTCCGATACCAACTGCAAAGCATAATGTCATCATTAGTGCTATTATTTTTTTGTGTTTTTTTTCATTTTTTCTATTCATCTTATCTCTAATTACAACCTAAAAAGCTCCTTAACTTTCTCTTTCTTGAGATTTTCGCCCTTTATCTCGATAAGGCCTATTTTTTCCTCTTCGACTTTTCTTATCTCGCATTCACGAGGTACATATTCAAATTTCAGCCATGAACCATCTACACTCTTTACGACTCCTTTGGCTTCCAGAACCTCTCCGCATTTATCAAAGCTATGAATTATGTTAACGAGATCTTCTTTTGAATATTTATTTGACGTAGCAGCTTCCATCTCTTCAATATCGTATCCATGATGAATTGCTCTATCGCATTTATCACCACAGCTCTCATGATTATAAGGATATTCCTTGACTTGTTTCTCTTCCATATTGCACCTCGCTTTATTTACATTATTATCATTTTTGTTAATGTTTATATTTATTAATGTCATTGCGAAATTTGGCTGTCCTTATACATTTATCTTGTGATATTTCGTAAGGCTATTCTGCATATTTGCTCGGAATCCCAAAATACTCCTCCATCGTAATCCAGTTCCCATCATTATATAAGATTTCGGCTAATTCTTTTCCTACATATCTGTAGTGCCAAGACTCAAATATGTATCCTGTTATCTCTGTTTTTCCCTTTACATATCTTAATATCCAGCCATACTTATAAGCATTATCGTTAAGCCACTTGCCTTCCGCTGTGTCTTCAAAATGATCTTCAACAGAGTTTATGTCTACAGCTAACCCAGTTTGATGTTCAGAATGTCCCGGTCTTGCAGAATAGGAATCGGCTTTTTCTTTTCCATCTTTGGCAATATAATAATTATAAAGAGATTTTTGTGTGCTGTAAGAACGATATCCACTGACAATGCTGATATCTATTCCGTCCTTTTGTGCGGCATTGTCCATTTTATTCCATGCCTTCGCCGCTTTGTCAGTCAAGTCTCCCGGCCCATAGCTTACAGGTAAAGTAAAAGTTTTGCTAGCAACAAGAACCCCATCAACTGTCGTTACTCCATCCTTTCTCTTTCCTATAAACCCATTCGATGTAACAAATGATATATCATCATCGTTTGCATTGATATCGATTACATTTACTTTAATCTTTTTTTTCGACTTATTTCCCGATTCGTCCTCAGCGGAAATTTCTATTTCATAGTCACCAATCTTATTGGTTTTTACCTGTCCTTTATAATTGACATCGATAATTTCACCTGAATTATCAATAACTCTGATTGCTTTTTTCGGTTCGAATGGTTGTCCGAGTAAGCAATTGATTGAATTTGATACCTGTATTTCAGGTGGCTTCGTATCCGATACTTTAACCTTGAATTCATATGGTATAGTTTTACCGTTTATTTCAATATTTACCGAAACTTTGACCTTTCCGGCTTTACTTGTATCTATTTCTACATCTTCCATGAGCTTACCTTTTTTTACACTTTCAATATAATCGGAAGCCTTTGCCTTCGAGTTAATCTCCGCGTGCAAATCTTTCGCAAGAATAACTCTGGATTTTGTCCAAAGGAAGCTCAGATATGCAATTGATCCGACGATTGCGATTAACAGAATCAAAATTATTTTCTTTTTCATAATCTTTTTCTCCGGATATCCTCTACAAATTGATATATTACGCAAATGTCCCTCTTAGGGTAAGAATATCACGGATTACATGTAATTAGGCCATATTTGTATCTATTTGTTATCTAAATATCCCTCCTAGTCTTGTTCTGGTAGTGACTTTAATACGTTATTCCAATATAATTAACATATGAATTTTAAGATGAATGAACGCAAAGGTGAATTTATTGTAGGTCTGGCCCTTGCACTGAGGGGCTCTTCTCTTCTTTTTGGTAAAATCGCACTGAGAACAATGGGACCTTTTCTTTTGATGGGTACGCGATTTATTATTGCATTTGTACTAATCGGTCTTATATTTCATAAACAATTGGTCAAAGTAACGAGAACAGAGCTCTGGCACTGTACATTACTTGGTTTTTTCTTCTTTCTTTCTATGGCCTTCGAGTTGAACGGTCTCAAAACCACACCTTCTTCTGTCACGGCTTTCCTTGAGGGATCTGTTGTTGTTACCGTTCCTGTTATAACATGTATTGTGACGAGAAAACTTCCTACGCGAATGGTGGTTCTGACTTCAATTATCGCTCTTCTTGGTGTGGGTTTTCTGACTCTTAAAGGTGGACGGATAGGATTTACGACAGGCGAACTTCTTATACTGACAAGTGCTATGTGGTACTCTATTACTGTGCTTATCACGGATAAAGCTGCAAAAAACGACGATCCTATGGTAATCGCCATATATCAGCTTCTATTCATATCTCTCTTTGCATTTGCCGGCGCATTCATCTGGGAGGACATTCGTCTTCCACAAAACACAACTGAGTGGAGTGCTATTCTGGCTCTCGCTTTGATATGTAGCGGCTTAGGCTTCACTTTGCAGCCTCTGGGACAGAAATATATAACGCCTGAGAGAGCAGGATTGCTTTCCGTATTCAACCCTCTTTCCGCATCGACTCTTGGTATCATATTCCTTGGCGAAAAAATAACTTGGAGCATCTTTGTAGGCTCACTTCTTATTATTATTTCAATCTTCTTACCGTCCTTTATCAATAAAAAACCAACTACTCTCGACGAGAACATTTCCGAAACAAATCTGCCCAAGTCCGATTGCAGCAACACAGAACCCTAAATTTTTACTTCTCTTAGACTAGAAAACTTTCCGGCTCCGCAATATATTTATCCAATTCAAAAGGATTCAGTATTTCTTTGTCCGTTACTACACCCTTTACAAGCTCAGGCGGTGTTATATCGAACGCAGGATAGTAACCTTTGACATTTTGGTTTGATGTAGGTATTCCCATTGCCTGTAGAACGAAGGTCGGCTCCCTCATCTCAATCTTAACTGTATCGACACTCGGATGACCCTTATCAGGTGCTCCTGTTACATAATAAGGAACATTATGAGAATTTGCTACAAGAGCAATCTGATATGTCCCCACCTTATTGATGACGTGACCATCTCCACAAATCACATCAGCTGCTGACGTAAATATATCTATCCCTTCATTTTTCATCACAGTCGCAGGCATATTATCAGTTATAACTGTTACATCAAATCCCATATCGTAGGCTACTGTCGCGGTTAATCTTGACCCCTGAAAATATGGCCTGGTTTCTGGGCAGAAAAGCTTTATATCCTTGCCTTGATTCCTCGCTTCTTTGAGCATTTGTCCAACCATCGTCTCGGCAAAACACTGTGTCATTATACTTCCTTTAGTTGGAAACTTATTTGCAAGGTGCTTTGCAGCCATTCCAATTTTACTATATCTGATATTGTTCATATCGACAGCATGAGCTCTGATTGCTTCTGCAATATTTTGATTTCCGCTCTCGAGTTCTTTCTTGGCAACTTCAAGACAAGATACGGTGATGCTCTTCATACGTTTTGCGGTTGTCGGTCTTGCGTTTGCGATTGCAACAGCCGCTTCCGTCAAATATCGCAGTTGAGCCCCCGAACTTTGTCCTCGACATTCATAAGCTGCAAGAGCCATGCCCATAGCTGCAGCGACATATGGTCCCGCACTTTGAGTGACCATATCAGCAATCGCCTTTACTACTTCACGGTATTCCTTGCATTCACAAAACTTTACTTCAATAGGGTAAATTCTTCGATCCAGAATCCTTACCATTCCGTCTTCATACCAAGCTATATTCTCGAACTGCAGCATCCAGGCCAGCCCTTTGTCTTGTCTATCCATTTTATTCTCTTATCACTTTCCAAACCTTATACAGCCATATATAACCATATATTTTCGCATACTCAGTATAATATATTAAATTATATATATATTTCTTCCTTTACAATATTATTTTACCTTCTCTGTTGCAAAACAATCAATCCATCATATCGAAAAACCGAGCGAAATTCGCTCGGTTTTATTGTTAAAACTTTCAATTTTTAGGCTATATATATCTTTTTTATTAAGGATCGATTTGGCTGCATTTCTCTTACTATCTGCGCCTTTGCTTAATCACTATTAATGCGATGCAGGACATTAAGCACAAGCCCAATCCGATAAATGGTAATTTGGGAAGTTTATCTCCTGTGGCTGGCCCATGTATTTTTCTTGGCACGTCATTAAATCTTACAGTTTGTTCCTCATTGTTAATATCCGCATGAACAGCCAGAATTTCTCCATCCTTTGATAGTTCCTCATATGCGACAACGGCTTCCTCTCCCAGAGCCAAGCTGTTAAATCTAAATTTATTCTCTACAGTATCCTCAGCCATCTCCGGCGTGAACTTGATTACGCTTAAAATTTCTTTGCCCTTGTCGGTCATGGGCTTTCCCTTTGCCTTACATACAAGCCTTCCTGTTAAAGTGTACTCCTCTCCGGGTATAAGATTTTGAAATTTCACAGTATCATACAGTTCGGTTTCTTTTGAAACCGTCGTGTTATGATTATCATTCTTCCTGTCAAGAAGCACCGTCTCTATACGAGGTCTTTCCTGATTAAGAAAAGTGACCTCTTCTATCGATGCACCTCCTGCGTTTTTTGGTCCTCCCAACCACATAATAGCATTCTCATCTCCTGTAATTCTGAATTCAAAACTTGGATGCTCACTTTCTTGTGCCTTGTACATATTAATCATGTGTGAGGAATTATATCCGATTTCTTCAATTCTGTATGTGCCTGCATAAAGCATGCCGAAATCTATGACTCCGTTTTCATCAGTCCCCTTTATCAGCTCCAAATCAATTCCAAAATCAGTCTTACCCGAAAGCTTAAATTTGATATCTGCGATGCTTTGTCCAGGATATTCTTTCTTAAGCTTAATCGGTGTTCTCCTTGCTTTATTTTCAAAGTTGAATACAGCATCTCGGTTTGTATCCGTCAATATGACAGTTTGTGATTCCGGCTGTCTGTACATTTTTGACTGAGAATCTGTCATTTTCTCTGTTACCGTATATTCACCTGCACTGAGATTTGTGTAAGACTTGTTGCCCGTCTCATCTGTTACAAATTCATCCTCAAAGACCCCTGCCGCTCCTAGAAAATCGAATGTATTTATCTCTATTTTATATAAATCCTCATCATATTCAATCCTTTCGGGTTCAGATTCTATTTCTCGTTCACTATTAGTCTTAAGCCTGATTTTCGCACTAATGGTTATTACTTGTTCACTTCTTTTTCCTAAGATATCGGTATCGCTGTTATCTTTTTCCTCCGGATTTTCCGCTTCATTGTACTCCGTTTCAGCTTCTTCAGTTTCTATGTCCTCATTATTATGAATCAAGATATTATTCATCCGAACAAAGTATTCTCCTGTTTCACCATTTTTGGCAGCCGTATTCAAAGCTTTGAGGTCTTCAGCATCAACAGTCCATTCGCCTATGGAGAGTTCATCTGTTTTGCATTCTACTTGCGGATCAAGTCTGTGTATTAACTCCTCTTCGGTAAGCTTACGATGGTTAAAAAGATGCCCTTTAACAGTAAATCGAAATCCTGCAACACTGCCTTCGTCGTTAACCGTTTTTATTATATTCAACCCTACAAGAGGCCTGTATCTGTTTGTCCATGTTATATAAGTTGTTTCATTTTCAATTATTTCAATCTCTTTGTCTATAGTCAGGGATTCATAAGATTCTTTCTGTTCATCTGTCAATAACTCGTTTACTATGTATACGCCCGGTCGCATGCCTTTAATTTCGAGTCTGCCTTCAGAATCTGTTTTTGCCGTGTATGAAGTTTGAGTATCATCCTTTTTGCTAAACTTAAACTTAAATCCCTCCGTTTCACCACATAAATTGCCATCTTCATCTTTTATTCCATCATCGGAAAGTTCCTTTATCAGTTCCGCATCTCCCGGCTCAATAGGACTTATATTGTATGTTGCAAGCCTCTGATAATTTAATGTGCTGCTAGTTTTGTTCGGAGAATATATGAAGGCCTCAAAATTTTCTTCCGTAGGAAAAGGCTGCGCTTTAGCATCTTTATAGACCTTATGTGCCTCATTACTTTCCTTGTCGGTAATTTCACTTAAATGTGGCCATTTTGTCCATCTGTCTCCATTATGATATGCAAGATGCATGGCTAGCCTGAGTATACGTACATCTTCAGCATTTTTTGTGTACTTATCCGACTGCAGATGAGCATAGTAATATAATAACTTTGCCACATTTCTTTCATTTGCAGGTGAGCTCGTCTTAATTTTTGACAAATTTCCCGTTGTTCCCTTCTTAGGATAGGTTCGGCCCGTATCCATACAATAAGAAAAACCTGACATTCCGCTTATCTTACCGATATGTTCTGTAGACGATCCGGCCTGTAGAGCCTTGACCGATACAACCTTCGCTGAAGCTGCATATGCTTTGTCTGCTTTGTACCCTCCTATTACAACAAGGCTCGTTGCAATAAACATAAAACATACTAGCCGCGATATCAGTTTTCGTATTACACGCATCCTTTGCATCTGTCTTGTTTCAGCCGGATTACTTTTGACTTTAATCATTTGTTCTTTCTCCTTCCGATATATAAATCGTATCTCCTTACCTCGTGGACATAAGGTTATATCGGGACGAAGAAACAATCGAACAGTCTGCGTGCGAATATACACATCAAAGTTGCGATTACATGATCATTTCATATAAATATGTTTTGGGTATGAAAAAGGATAATTTCTGTCTGAAAATAGATCTGCATTATTCAAAGAAAATATATGCAAAAAATAAAATAACAAAGGCGGTGATCTAATCACCGCCTTAGTCTATCGTATTTCTATGTTTTTATGGAAAAATTATATGGAGGTGCGAATTGTTTGTTCGCTTTGTGTATCTATATAATAGCCTTAATTTATGTAGAATTAGTGTTCCTTAAGCGTGCATTAAGAGTGCATTATAGGAAGGATATAAGTTTTTGAAACAAATTCATTCCACTATGCAATTTCGCCGGCACTGGCATTTCTACTTCCTCTGCCGGATTTCCTTGGAAACCCGGAAAAGATTTCATGGATTCCGCAAATGTCTTAAAATCTTCATACTTAATACCAGCACCTATACCTGACTCTGTTGTATTCACCTTAGGATTCCACATTTTGGTTGCGTTTGCCCATGTTCTGAGCTCAGTTTCCTTCCATATCTTTTTCTCGTTCTTATAGTCCGGCCTATCACACCATATGCTAAAATAGGCACCGCCGAACTTGTTAGGATCTACCGTTTTCTTTGCACCGGGCTTGCTTGAAAAAGACCTCGGATTCCAGTTCTCAAATATATTCTTGGAGTTGACAGTTTTATACTTATTTTTCATATAGTCTCCATCCCCCCAATCGGCCACGACGTAGTAACACCATTTTGAAATATCGTTATACATAGTATGACCCTTATCAGCATACGATTTTGCCGGCGTATTACCTCCCGACCAATAAACAATTTCTACCGATTTTCTAAGCTTAATATGCTGATTTTTATTTAAACCTATGTCATCATTAAACACTCTGCATTTATAACCGAAGCTCTCGAGCCTATTACTTACTGTATTGAGATAGTTTATAAAAGTATCTCTCGCACTGCCATTCTTAATTCCGAGTTCATTGACTGCAAATTTATCCCAATGCTGAATCGCTTCCCAGCGATTGTAATAATCGAATGTCTTCCCATCCAGTTCAAACTCATTCCATCCAAGTATTTCATCACCGCATATATCAAATTCATTACTTCCCAGCTTGCGGAAGAACTTTGCATAATCGTCTATAAGTGCATCCATGAAGGCAACATCGTACTCATCCGTAACATCGATACCTATACCATTTGTCTTCTTTGTCTTGCCATTGTAACTATAATGGTTGGCAATTGAACCAAAGCCCTTTGTGTTCTTGTCGTATGTCTTATCATTATAAGTAAATGTAAAATCGGGATTTTTCTTTACGTAGCTCTCATATTTCTCAATGAGGTACCTATTGTGACCGGGTACGTCAAAGGAGGGAATAACCTCCATGTTATAGGTTCTCGCTACTTTGGCAATTTCTACCATATCCTGTCTGCTGATAGAATCCACTCCCTCTGTAATCCATGGGAATACCTCGGAGTCTATCCTTAAACATTCGGACTCTGAGAAATGGAGGATTATCTTATTATATCTTTGAAAAGAAGATCTTTTAATAAAATTCTCTATCCATTCCTTTGAAAAATATTTTCTTCCACAGTCAAGAAAAATATGTCTATCAATCGAATCAGGCCCGTCTTCTATATAACAACAGTCTAAAACTGATTTATCCTCATCTCCGTTTTTTTCCTTAGCCATCTGAAGAAGACTGATTAGTCCATAATATATTCCGGTTTTTCCAGTTGCTGTAATTACTATATTTTCCTTTTCGATTGACATCATATAAGTTTGATTTATATCAGCAGTATCAATTTCCGGATTGAATTTGTCATTACCTTCTACAACAATTACAATATCTCCCTTTTTTGCGAATCTCTCCGCTCCATGCACTACCGATAAAACTTTTTCGCTGGGAATTTTCTCAGATGCAAACTCCGCATCCATAAGCCTTACTGTGCTCAGAATTTCTTCCGTGGGAAGCTTGTCAGTTGCAATATAAAATCTTGTTTTATTTGTCAGTTCAAAACTACCTTCCCTTGCCTCATATTTTCTAGTAAGTGCTTCCGCAACAGTCTTTGAGCTAGGCTCACGCTCCGGAGGAATTTCTATTTGTTTAGTCTTTTCCGCCTTTTTCCCATATAAGCCCAGAGCAGTCGATTCAGGCGAAGCTGCATCCTGAGTTGCGGGCATATCATCCGTAGCAAAAACCGGTACGTACATCACCATCACCATACATAATATTAAACTTGCTGATATTATTTTATTTCCTATTTTTCCAATCGTGTATAACATTTGTTTAATTCCATTTTTTCAATATATTAACCTTATTTAATTCCTATGATCTTATCGTATATTAATATTCCAATGGCTAATGTAAGTATCTCGGCCACTATCATAGCCCACCATATTCCCTCACCGCCAAAAATTGTTCCAACAAGAAAAATTGCCGGCACGAGCATATACGCACATCTTCCAAGAGAAATTGTAATTCCGTATAGAGGTTTTTCGAGTGATGTGAATCCCGATGCAAGGATTACATTAAGGGCCGTAAAAATACTGGCTAAGATAAAAATCCTTAATGCATATGCTGTGTACTCGATAAGTGCAGTATCTAAAGTTATAAAGACTCCTACAATCTTTTTGGCAAATATCAGGACAAATAAAACTGCAATAGCTTCGACCTTCATCGCCGTCCTAAATTGATAATGCATCAATTTTTTAATCTTATCTTTTTCACCCATACCATTATAATAACTGATTAGCGGCTGTGTCCCCTGTCCTATTCCAATTGCAATTATGACGAGTATCTGTGCAACATATGCAATTGCCGAATAACTGATTAGTGCTTCTTCTCTCAAAAAAACGTCTATTGCATGAACGTATACAAATGTAATAAGACCCGGCGACAGTTCAGACATTCCCGTAGGAATTCCTTTTCCGATACATGTGACAACCTTGCCTATATCAAACTCAAAACGTTTGAAGCGTATTTTTGCCCGCTTAGACAGAAAA
>JAAYIA010000031.1 GCA_012735145.1 Clostridiales bacterium
CGGGGGCAGCAGACCCGCTTAGACCTATATCTGAAACGATCAAGGGAAAGCTTCCTCAGCGCTCTATAACAACAACGGCAGCAAGGGGATACTCAAGCTACGGAAACCAAATAGGGATTTGTGCCGGAATGGTTGATGAGATATATCATCCGGGATACCTTGCAAAAAGAATGGAAGTTGGTGCAGTTATGGCAGCAGCACCTGCTGTAAATGTTAGACGCGAAAGACCGGAGCCGGGAGACGTTGTTATGCTTCTCGGAGGATCAACAGGAAGAGACGGTATTGGGGGTGCGACAGGATCTTCAAAGTCTCATGATGTAGATTCAGTTGAGAAATGCGGTGCAGAAGTTCAGAAGGGAAATGCTCCGGAAGAGAGAAAAATACAGAGGCTGTTTAGAAATGGCGATGCAACTCGTATGATTAAACGCTGTAACGATTTTGGGGCAGGTGGAGTATCTGTAGCAATCGGAGAGTTAGCTGATGGTCTGGAAATAGATCTCGACGCTGTCCCGAAGAAATATGAAGGACTTGATGGAACAGAGCTTGCAATAGCAGAATCTCAGGAAAGAATGGCATGCGTAGTATCTGCAGAGGACAAATATCTGTTTATGAGATTGGCGGCTGATGAGAACTTGCAGTGCGTTCAGGTTGCTGTTGTAACAGAAGAGCCAAGACTTGTTATGAGATGGCAAGGAGACACTATAGTAGATATTTCCAGAGAGTTTCTAAACTCAAACGGAGTCGATAAGCATATTTCGATATCACCTGAAGCACCTGGAGATTGGGAGAATACAGGCTTCTATTCAGAAGAAAAAACTTTTGAAGATCTTAGCAAGAAAGTAGCTTATAATCTTAACACTTGTTCAAAGAGGGGGTTGTCTGAAAAATTTGACTCAACAGTTGGAGCAGGAACTGTTTTGATGCCTTTTGGCGGAAAGAATCAGTTGACACCAATTCAGGCTATGGTACATAAAATACCTCTGGAAAATGGGAAAACAGACGATTGCTCGATGATGGCATGGGGATATAATCCGTTCTTGTCATCAGCATCACCATATCATGGTGCATACTTAGCTGTTGTAGAATCTGTTGCGAAGCTTATCGCTTCGGGAGCAAGCTTTGAAGATATATATCTTTCGTTCCAAGAATATTTTGAGTCTCCTCGCAAAGACGGTCGTAGATGGGGAAAGCCTTTGGCTGCTTTGCTTGGAGCCCTAAAGGCACAGATGGGTCTTCAGATTGGATCTATTGGTGGAAAAGACTCAATGAGCGGAACGTTCGAGAACATTGATGTACCACCGGCACTGATATCTTTTGCAGTGACAATGGGCAAGACGGGCGAAATAGTTTCTCCTGAATTTAAGAAGGCCGGACATACCGTAATAATGCTGAATCCAGAAAAAGAAAGCGATTATACAGGAGGAGAATCAGGACTACCTAAAGCTTCGTCTTTGATACGTGTATGGGAGAAAACATATGAATTAATTTCAACTGGAAAGGCTGTTTCTGCTTACACGCCGGGAATCGGCGGTGTTGCCGAAGCTATAATGAAAATGGCTTACGGAAATAGTATCGGATTCGAATATACACCGGAGAATGATGGAGGACTCTCTCTTCGTGAATTATTCGGATATTCTTATGGAAGTATTATTCTGGAACTTGCAGACAATGTAGATGTAACCGAAGAGGACATCGAGGTTGTTAATATTGGATGCACGAAGAACACTTTTAAACTGGTCCGAGAAGATGAGGAAGTCACTCTTGAGGATTTGCTCAATCTCTATGAAGCTAAATTAGAATCCGTGTTCCCAACAAATGTTGACAATAATTGTGGTGAAATGAAGAACTTCACATACAAAGCGAAGAGCTGGGATGTGGCGCTTTACAAGAAGGAAAAACCTCAAGTTCTGATACCTGTCTTTCCGGGCACCAACTGTGAATATGACAGTGCAAGGGCAATATCGGAAGCGGGAGGAGATCCTAAAATTATCATCATCAAAAACAGATCTTCAGATGATATAAAGAGAACGGTAGAGTTATTTGCAAAGTCACTTAAGGAAACACAGATGGTTCTTATACCAGGGGGATTCTCAGGAGGAGATGAGCCTGACGGATCTGGTAAGTTCATTACAGCATTTTTCAGAAACGCTGCTATTAAGGAGGAGGTAACAAATCTTCTTGAAAAAAGAGACGGACTGATGTGTGGTATTTGCAACGGTTTCCAAGCTTTAATCAAGCTGGGTCTAGTTCCTTACGGAAAGATAATAGAAACCGATGAAAACTACCCGACACTTACCAATAATATGATAGGTTGCCATCAATCCAAAATTATTAGAGTTAGGGTTGCATCAAATAAATCTCCATGGCTGAGATTCGCACAAGTAGGGGATATATATTCAGCGCCGATATCGCACGGAGAGGGAAGGTTTATAGCATCAGAAGACCTTATTAACGAGCTTGCCGTCAATGGACAAATAGCAACACAGTATGTAGACTTTGAAGGCAATGCAACAGGAGATATTAGATTTAATCCAAACGGTTCTATGTATGCGATTGAAGGTATAACCTCACCTGATGGAAGAGTAATCGGAAAAATGGGACATGCCGAGAGAGTTGGTAAGGGCCTGTATAAAAATGTTGAAGGCAACTACTTCATGAAGATGTTTGAGGGTGCAGTACAGTACTTCAAATAGAAGCAGATGGAGGCAGAATGAATTACGATTATAAAAATATGAGTATAAATAACTTTCTTGACGAGCTGAAGTCAGGAAAATCTGTTCCGGGTGGAGGAGCGACTGCGGCTCTGGACTCGGCACAAGGAGTCGCTCTGCTGATGATGGTCGCGAATCACACTATCGGAAAGAAGAAATATGAGGAAGTTGAGCTTCTAAATAGAGATGCAATAGATAAGTGTGAAAAACTATTGCAGAAATTAATTGCGGGAATAGATAAAGACGCAAAGGCTTTCGGTATGGTTGCGTCAGCATATGCAATAAAAAATGATAACCCGAAAGTTCGTTTATCCGCTATTGCAAAAGCGTCGGTTGATGCCACAAAAGCACCGCTTGAAGTTATGTCTGACTCGGTTAAGGCATTGGAGATTGCAAATAAGTTGCTCGGTCATTCAAATAAAAATCTTGAGAGCGATATCTGTGTTGCTGTTCTCAGTCTTCAGGCAGGAATGCTATCTGCAAGATATAATGTATTTGCTAACTTGCCAAGCATTAGATCTCAAGATGAAGTTTTAGCCGATAAGTTGAAAAAACTTGCAAATCTGTTAACCAAGAAAGGACTGGCGCTGGCGGGAATTGTTATAGCCGGCACAGGTGAAGAAGAAAGTTAAAAGATATGGATTTATGTATCAATTAGTTGTACAATCAGCACAGCTGATAAAAAAACAGCACCAAATGTTATAAACACAAATAGTAAGGAGGGAAAGATATGAAATATGTATGCGATGTTTGCGGTTATGAATATGATCCTGCAGTAGGAGATCCTGATAATGGAATCGAGCCTGGAACAACATTTGAAGATCTGCCTGAAGATTGGGTATGCCCGCTTTGCAGCGTCGGCAAGGATCAGTTCAGCCCGGCAGAATAAGAAGATATTTGAACTAAATTATAAGTATTAACATCAAAGACCCTTGACAGACATTGTTGCCGAGGGTCTTTTGCAATAAGGCTTCCCATTCGTTTGTACTAATAGCAGATTCTTGGTCATCCGTATATTCTTGTGCCTCATCTATTACCAAAAGGTCAAATCCTTCACCAAGTCCTCCCTTTGATGACCTTGTACGGAACTCAAGTTCGACCACCTGTGTCAGGTAATGTAATATTTTCCCTGCCGGATGCCTTGAGCGAGTCATATTGTATACCGGCATTATCAAGTAACATACATAGTCTTTCCCAAGCGGTATGTGATGTTGTTGTTCGATGTGCAGTGTGCAAAATCTGCTCGCCTGATACTATCCCCCACATTTCGCGGATTGCGATAACTTCATTCTTACCGTTTCTCCTAGAGACAGAATATCCGAACTTCGTATGTACCCATAACGAGCCGGAATTATAAGCCATGATATGTTTTAGCAATCCCTTTTGCCAAGCTTGAGCCTTTCTCCCTGTTGTTTCGTATAAA
>JAAYIA010000032.1 GCA_012735145.1 Clostridiales bacterium
AATGTAAGCAGGAGGACTTAAAAGAAAAGAATGAAGGTTTGCAATACACGTTATGAACTGGAAGAAGAGCTTAATTCAATTGCTGCAGAGACTGATTTGGATTTATTAGTAGAAGAAAATATTCAAATAAAAAGGGAAATTTCTCTTTTGGGAATAAGCTGTTCAGGGAACGCATTTTGTGCCGGAGGATTTATACCGGAAATTTCGGGGAACGATTCAAGAAGAGGAGTTTCTGCCAAAGGGAAAATGATTTCGCACAAAGCCTCAGATGAAATTTTTGAGAAAATAAAACCGATATTCGTGGCAATGAATTATACCGGTCTTTTTGGTGTTGATTTGCTTGAATCAAAAAATGGGGAAATATTTTTCATAGAAATAAATTTTAGATATGGAGCATCCGGATATACAATTACAAAAAATGGAGTGAACTTACCACAGATGATGGTTTCATATATGAAAGATGGGAAAATGCCGTGTGATGAATTGATTAAAACAGATAAATGCTGTGGTTTTGTGAGCGAGAAAGTACTCTTAGAAGAATATGAAGAGGGATTTATTGATGCAAAAACAGTCAAAAGGATTATTGAGGACGCAGAAATCTTGTTCGTCAAAGATGATAAAGACGAAAAGCCCTTTAGACAGTTGATGAAAAACTACAAAGAGCTTATATAGATAGAGATTATGAAGCCCCTCATAGAAGTTGATAAGTAATAGTTTGCTGTAACTTTATTATAAAAAATATTAAAAGAAGAGGAAGAAAAATGAAAAGCTTTATAGAAGAATTTAAACAGTTCATAATGCGCGGCAATGTTATGGATATGGCTGTCGGCATTATAGTTGGTGCAGCCTTTACCGCTATCGTCACTTCGCTGGTAGATGATATTATATCGCCTGTGATTGGACTGCTTGTGAAAGTTGATTTCAATAATCTTGTTGCAACCGCTATGGGAGTAGAAATTAAATACGGTGCATTTATCATGGCAGTTATCAATTTTTTGATCGTTTCCTTCGTTATATTTACGATGGTTAAGGCAATTAACAAAGTTAAGAGAAGCCCACAGGAAGAAGCACCTGCTACCAAAACGTGTCCTTATTGCAAAACGGATATCGCAATTGATGCAACAAGATGCCCAAATTGCACGTCTGAGCTTCAGTGAAGTCAAAGCTTGCAAAATCTATATTTGTTGACTTTTATAGGGTTTTTGTTTAATCTTAGAAAGCGAAGTTTAGAAAAAACTCGTGTGGTTGTATCTAAAAGCCCATGGAAGGAAGGCATTAGATGAAAAAATTTGAATACCGGCCAGAGCATGATTATCAGGATCTCAGGGAATTGATAAATCGCTCTGCGGACACATACGGCGAAAAAACAGCATTGATTTTCAAGAGCAAGGACAGAAAGACTAAGACGGAGATATCATATTCTAAGTTGAGAGAAGATATAGACGTTGCATCGGCATATTTGCTTGAGAAAGGTCTAAAGGACAAGAAAATTGCTGTAATTGGTGCAAACTCATATGAATGGGTTTTAATGTACTATGGTGTAATGAATAATGTAGGAATACTTGTGCCTTTAGACAAGGGCTTAACTGATGAAGAAATTGCAAACTCCCTCAAAATCAGTGGCTGTGACGCTATCGTACACGGTGAAGAGTACAAGGAAACCATAGAGAATATTGATAGGGAATATGGGGTTAAGATTGATACCGTAATTCCGATGGAGGATTTTACTCAAGATAAGCTTCCTGCGTACGAAGAACTCGTGGATAAGCATAAGAAGGATTTCAAAGTCATAGATAATGATGAGGTTTCTCTGATTTTGTTTACATCAGGAACTACAAGCCAAGCAA
>JAAYIA010000033.1 GCA_012735145.1 Clostridiales bacterium
CATTTTGTACAATCTATCGGGACAGGCGATTTGCTACTCGAACTTGAACGCATTAAGAAGAAGCTGAGGGAAGAAGGCCTATTTGATCCAAAGTGGAAGAAACCTCTACCAATTTTCCCATTGAGGGTAGGTGTTATAACTGCATTAACAGGTGCAGCTGTAGAAGATATTAAAAAGATAGTTACCGCAAAAAATAATCTGACTGACATAGTTATCTTTCCTACGATTGTACAAGGTGTAGGTGCTCCAAACAGTATTTGTAAGAATATTAATTTAGCAAATCAAGTTTCTCGAGATGGGTTCAAAATAGATACCTTAATTGTCGGAAGAGGCGGTGGGTCGACAGAAGATCTTTCTGCCTTCAACGACGAAAGTGTTGCGAGAACGATTTTTTCTTCCGAAATACCTATAATAAGTGCTGTAGGCCATGAGTCTGATGTGTCTATAAGCGACTTTGTTGCAGATGTTAGAGCCGAGACTCCTACATCGGCTGCCGAAATGGCTGTTATGGATACACACAAGTTAATTGAAGATATTCAGCAATATAAAAAACTTCTTCTTGAATCTTCACAACTTAAAATTTCAGGCGAAAGAGAAAAACTCTCCTTGAAAGTAGACCTTCTATTCTCAAACGTCAACAGGAAAGTTTCAGATGCGAAGAATGAAGTAGAAAAACTTATTATTTCTCTCAAAGAAAATAATCCTCTCACTATTTTGAGTAAAGGATATGCAGCAGTACTTGATAACCAGAATAACCTAGTACCCGATATCGATGGGATACTTATAGATAATGATTATACAGTCAAAATGAGCACCGGTGAGTTTACAGCTAAAGTCATAGAGATCAGAAAGGACGATCGGTAATGAAAGAAAAAACTTTTACTGAAGCATTTACCAATCTTCAAGAAGCCGTTTCTAAAATTGGCCTCCAGTCAACAACACTGGAGGAATCCTTAAAGCTATTCGATCAGGGCATGAAGGAAGCTGAGTTCTGCAAGAATATACTCGATAACGCTGATCAGCATATCATCATATATGAGAAAGGTGTATAAAAAGATGCTTGGCTTTGACGATTATAGAACTTTGATAAATAACCATTTGCTCGATTTTATCCCTTACGTCGATGAACATGCTTCTACACTGTATAAAAGTATGAGATACAGTCTTACGGTGGGTGGCAAAAGACTGAGACCTATACTTCTGCTTGCCGCTTGCGATTTTGCCGGAGGAGATATTAATGAGGCTATGCCATACGCTTGCTGCGTAGAATATATTCATACTTATTCACTTATTCACGACGATCTTCCCGCAATGGACAACGATACTCTAAGAAGAGGAGTGCCTACCAACCACATGGTGTTTGGAGAAGATATAGCTATTCTGGCCGGGGACGCTCTTCTTAATACTGCTGCAGAAGTTTTCAGTAATCAAATTCTCAATAATGCAGACTGTCACGAGAAGATGCTTCGACATGCAAAAGCAGGTAATATTATTCTTTCTCGTTCAGGTTTAAGAGGAATGATTGCCGGACAAGTGGCTGATGTTGAAAATGAATATAAAGATGGAACAGCCGAAATTGTACACTTTATCGATGAGCACAAGTGTGGTGACCTTATTACCGCACCTGTAATTGCCGGTTTGCATATTGCCGGCGCAAATAACGATATGATAGCTGACTTTCAAGCCTATGCTATGGATATAGGAATAGGCTTTCAAATTTTAGACGATATACTCGACTTCGAAGGAAATTCAGAATCTATGGGCAAGAATGTGGGCAAGGATAAGGATCTTGGAAAATGTAATAATGTTTGTATTCATGGAATAGGAGAGGCAAGATCTATGCTTCATAACCTTACTGCAAGCGCAAAGAAAAATATCGAAAGATACGGTGATGAGGCTTCTTTCTTCTTTGAACTTGCTGACTCTCTTGAAAAAAGGAGGGCATAAATAATGAAATATGACCTTGAAAAAGACAATTTGATTAGTATTTGTAAAACAGCAGATATACGTGAGCTCGATGCACTTTGTTCGGATATCAGAGAATTTTTAGTTGAAAAAGTCTCTGTAACCGGTGGTCATCTTGCGTCTAATCTTGGCATCGTTGAGCTCTCTGTTGCGCTCATGAGAGTTTTTGACAGTCCCAAAGATAAGATTATATACGACGTGGGACACCAATCTTATGTACATAAAATTTTGACCGGCAGGGCAGATCGCTTTGATACTCTCAGACAGTACAAAGGATTATCGGGTTTTCCAAAATTCAGAGAAAGTGACCATGATGCCTATGATACTGGGCATTCTAGCACATCCATAAGCGCTGCTTGTGGAATGGCTGCAGCCCGTGATATCAGTGGCGAAGATTACAATGTTGTAGCTGTAATAGGAGATGGATCCATCACAAGCGGCATAGTATATGAGGCACTCAATAATATAGGAGCAAGGAAGCTCAAGATGATGATAGTGCTGAATGACAACGGGATGTCCATTTCCCATAATGTTGGAGCAATGTCGAAATATCTTAACAAGATACGTTCATCCGACAAATATAACAGTGCAAAGCTTTCTGTGAAGTCTGCACTTGGAAATATTCCTTTCCTCGGTAATCCAATCCAAAAAAGTCTGCGTAATTCAAAAGAAAAAATAAAATACTCTGTTTTGAGTGATGAGGGGCATCTTATCGAAGCTCTTGGCATCAAATATTTCGGCCCTGTTGATGGATATAATATACAGGATATGGAAGATATATTTACTGCCGCATCAAAATATGACGGGCCAACGCTTATTCATGTTCATACCAAAAAGGGTAAAGGCTATCATTTTGCAGAGATGTATCCAAGGAAATTCCACGGCATAGGACCTTTTGACATTAATACAGGAAAAGAAAAAAATAAATCCTCTTCAAGGTCTTTTTCAGAAGTTTTCGGAAATAAAATTGCAAATCTTGCCGACTCTGACAAAAAAATAGTAGCTATTACTGCTGCTATGGGTACAGCAACAGGACTTACATCTTTCTGGGAGAGACATGAAGAAAGATATTTTGATGTAGGAATTGCAGAAGAGCATGCTGTGGTTTTTGCAGCAGGTCTTGCAAAATCTGGATTTAAACCTATTGTTGTAATCTATTCGAGCTTCTTACAAAGATCGTTTGACTACATAATAGAAGATATTGCTCTTCAGAATCTTCATGTTATCTTTGCAATCGATAGGGCAGGACTTGTCGGAGCCGACGGAGAAACACACCACGGTCAGTTTGATATTTCTTATCTAAACATGGTACCTGGTATGACAATTCTTGCTCCGGCTGACGGAAATCAGCTTGAAGAAATGCTGGATTTTGCTATAGACATGGATGGACCTGTAGCAATAAGATATCCAAGAGGCTCCAGTGAAGGAAATCATTTGAGAATAAAACCTTTCAAGGGATTTAACAACGTTATAAGCACAGGAACTGATATAACAATCTTAGCCGTAGGCAGCATGCTGGATGAAGCTATCAAAACAGCTGCTATACTTCGCGAAAGAGGTCTCGATGTTGGCATCACCAATGTATGTGTCGTTAAACCAATGGATTCGACATGGTCAGATATTTCTTCCAAACTCATAGTAACTATGGAAGACAATGTTCAAAGTGGAGGCTTTGGTGAAGCTTTTACAAGTGCGCATTCCAATTCAAAATACGATATTCTAAACATTGCAATACCTGATATGTTTGTCGAGCAAGGTTCCGTATCTGAACTTAGATCTGAATGTATGATAGATGCACAGTCCGCATCAGAAAGGATACTCTCATATTTTGAAAGAAAGGCTTGATGTTCTTCTTTTTAATAATGGGCTTGCCGAATCAAGAGAAAAGGCCAAGCGAATAATAATGGCAGGACTTGTCACAGTTAACGGTTCTCTTGTCGATAAGGCTGGAACGAGGTTTGATTGTGATGCAGAAATAGTCGTAAAAGGCAAAGAATGTCCTTATGTCAGCAGAGGTGGTCTCAAACTCAAAAAAGCTATTGAAGAATGGGGAGTATCCTGTGAGGGTTCAATATGTGTCGATATGGGAGCTTCTACAGGAGGATTCACCGACTGCATGCTTCAGCACGGTGCGGCCAAGGTATATGCCATAGATGTCGGCTACGGTCAGCTCGACTATAATCTTAGATTGGATCCTCGGGTAATCAATATGGAGAAAACGAACATCAGATATCTAAACACAGACCTAATCAAAGAGCCCATAGATTTCATTAGTATAGATGTTAGCTTTATATCACTCAAGCATATGCTTCCTGTGGCTGCATCAATTCTTGATTCTAACGGTAAAATTTTGTGCCTTATTAAACCACAATTTGAAGCAGGCAAAGACCAGGTTGGAAAAGGTGGTATAGTCAGAGATCCCGACGTTCACAAAATGGTCATCAGTAAAGTTATAGACTATGCAAAAGCGGTTTCTTTATATCCACAAAACCTATCTTTTTCACCCATTAAAGGTACAAAAGGAAATATAGAATATTTGCTTTTACTTTCATCTAAAATATGTGATAATGATATTGCTATAGACAAGGTTGTTACCATGTCACACAGTATCTTTTAATATGTATATAGTACAATATTTTTACATCAGCATTTATAAGCAAAGGAGAATTAATTATGGAAATATCAAAAAGAGTCAATGATATGCAATTTTCACCAATTAGAAGATTTAATACTTTTGCATTTGAGGCAGAAGCAAATGGAAAGACAGTATATCGTCTTAATATCGGACAACCTGATATAGAGACTCCTCTTTGTTTTAAAGAAGCCATCAATAACTTTGACAAGAAAGTAATAGCTTACGCTGAATCAGGTGGGGTTACAGATCTTCTTGATGCGATGATCGATTATATGGCTAACATGTACGATATGCATTATGAGAGAAAGAATGTTCTTGTAACAAACGGGGGATCCGAAGCACTGATTAATACATTTATTGCTATCCTCAATCCTGGAGATGAGGTTTTAATGGCTGAACCTTTCTATACTAACTACAATACCTTCTGTAACGAAGTAAGCGGCACAATCGTTCCTCTTACAACTTCTGCCGAAGACGGTTTTGCTTGGGCTAAGAGAGACCTAATCGAAGCTGCTATTACCGATAAGACTAAAGCAATATGCTCAATTTCACCTGGTAACCCTACAGGTAGAGTTCTGACCATGGATGAAATGAAACTTATCGCTGAAATCGCTATCGAACACGACCTCTGGATAATTTCTGACGAGGTTTATAGAGAATTTGTATATGACGGTGCTGAAGCTCATTCATTTGGACAACTCAAAGAGGTTGAAGACAGAGTAATTCTTATCGACTCAGTTTCAAAGAGATTCTCCGCTTGTGGAGCAAGAATTGGTGCTATTATTTCCAAGAATCAGGAGTTTATGGATGCTATCCTTAAACTTGCTCAAGGCAGACTTTGCTGCCCAACACTTGAACAGGTAGGGGCTGCCGCTCTCTACAGGGTAGATAAGAGCTACTATGAAGAAGTAAAGGCTGAGTATCAGGCAAGAAGAGATGCTGCATTCGATGAGCTCTCAAAAATTCCTGGCATCGTATGCCAGAAGCCAGCAGGTGCTTTCTATATGACCGCTAAACTGCCTGTAGATAGCATTGAAGATTTCCTTATGTTCATGCTCAAAGAATTCGACGACAAGGGCGAAACTGCAATGTTTGCCCCTGCAGCAGGATTCTATGCCACAAAAGGTCTTGGTGGAAACGAGATGCGTATTGCATATGTACTTACCCCAGACAAGATGAGAAGAGCTTGCGAACTTATCAAACTAGGCGTTGCAGCTTACAAAAACAAATAGAATACACGTTTAATTAATCAAGGTTTATTTTACACACCGATTATAGGGGGATATATATCCCCCTATATCTGTTTACGGAGGCCGAATGATACAGGAAAAGTTATCACCTATGATGCAACAGTACTATGCAATCAAAGAGAAGCACAAAGATGCCATACTCATGTTTAGGCTCGGAGACTTCTATGAAATGTTCTTCGATGACGCTTTGATTGCCTCCAAAGAACTTGAGCTTACTTTGACCGGTCGTAGCTGTGGTCTCAAAGAGAAAGCCCCTATGTGCGGCGTTCCTTATCATGCTGTACAGTCTTACATAGCAAAACTGGTTAAAAATGGTCACAAGGTAGCAATCTGTGAACAAATGGAAGACCCTGCAAATGCCAAGACAATTGTAGCAAGAGATGTTATTAGGATATACACACCGGGCACTTTAGATATAATCGAAGCTTCAGATTCAGATCTCAATATTTTCATATCATCGGCATATATAAGTAATAACCGCACTTCTCTTACAATAGCCGATATTTCAACCGGCGAAATAATTGCAACTGATTTTGAAGATGATGAATACCATTCTCTTCTCTCTGATGAGCTTGCCGTATCAGGAGTCAAAGAGCTGATTTTATGTGAAGACCAAGCAAATGCCATTAAGGACAGTCTTTCAGATAAGCAACTTGATATTTATATTGATACCGTGGACTCGTCTTATTATAAATTCAATTTATGTGAAAAAATTATATTAAAGCACTTCGATGTTGCAGCCCTCACATCTTTAGGCATAGATGGACAAGATGAAATTGTGTCCACGGTAGGTTCCATGCTTATGTATCTCGTTGAAACGCAGAAACAAGAGCCCAGCCAGTTAACCAAACTTCTGATTAAGAAAAAAGGGGATACGATGCAGCTCGATCGCTCAACAGTGAGAAATCTTGAGTTGCTGGAAACCGTATATGATCACAATATTCGAGGATCTCTTCTCGGTGTATTGAACAAAACGAAGACAGCGATGGGAGGAAGACTTCTCAGAAAGTGGCTAATGGAACCTCTTATTCTTCCTGAAGAAATAAACTACAGACTGGATGCAGTAGAAGAACTCAAAAACAATCCTATTATAGCAAACAACATTGTCAGCTCACTCAAACATGTCTATGATTTTCAAAGGCTGACAGCTCGTATTGCAACGGGCAGAGCCAATGCTAGGGATCTCATCGCTCTTAAGACAACCTTGTGGCAAATCCCGAATATTAAGGAAGAGCTCTCTTCCTTTGACGCACCTTTGCTCAAAAAAATTAATGCAGAAATTTCTGACTTTAATTCTCTATATAATTTGATTGAGCAAGCTATATGCGACGACCCTCCGTTCCTTCTCACGGATGGGGGACTGATTAAAAGTGGATATTCAGAATCTCTCGATGAACTTGTAGATTCTATAAAAGATACAAAAAAATGGATTGCCGAACTTGAAACTTTCGAAAAAGAAAGGACCGGCATCAAGACACTAAAAGTTGGTTTTAACAAGGTTTTTGGATATTATATTGATGTGAGTAAGGGAATGATCGATAAAGTTCCCGATAATTACATAAGGAAACAAACCCTTGTGAACAATGAAAGATATATTACTCCCGAACTTAAAGAAAAAGAAAACCTGCTTCTCAATGCTGAGACCAAAATCAATAAAATCGAATATGAGGAATTTAAGAAGCTAAGAACAAGCATGGTTCCATATATTCATGTTCTTCAGCAAGCATCGGCTGCTATTGCAATGCTTGATGTTCTTATTTCATTTGCCAGAGTGGCGACAGCAAATGGATATACAAAGCCTTCTGTGAACAATAATGATTTGATTAATATCAAAAAAGGCAGACATCCAACCGTTGAACAAGTTATTGGTTCGGGTATGTTTGTCTCCAATGACAGTAAAATGAATTGTGAAGACAGGTCTATACTGATTATTACAGGTCCTAACATGTCCGGAAAATCAACCTATATGAGACAAACAGCTGTCATCGTTCTTATGGCTCAAATTGGATCGTTTGTACCTGCTGAATCTGCTGAAATAGGTGTTGTAGACAGGATTTTTACAAGGATAGGCGCTTCGGATAACCTCGCATATGGACAATCAACATTTTTCATAGAGATGAGCGAACTTTCCAATATTCTTAGAAATTCTTCCGAACGTAGCCTTATCATTCTTGATGAAATAGGCAGAGGAACAAGTACCTTTGATGGGCTTTCTATAGCTTGGGCAACAGTCGAATACCTTTCTAAACCTGATAACAGGGTAAGAACGATGTTTGCTACCCATTACCATGAACTGACAGCTCTGGAAAACGAACATGACAATATCCAAAATCTTTCCGTTGCTGTTTCCGAGGATGGGACAAATGTCGTATTTTTACACAGTATCGTTGAAGGGCCTGCAAGCAAAAGTTACGGAATTCATGTGGCAAAAATTGCAGGAATTCCTAAGGAAATTAGAACGTCTGCCATGATAAAACTCAGAGAATTGGAAGAAGGAGAGTCTTTATCGAAACCTGAATCCAAACAACTCTCATTCTTTGCAGAAAGCTTTGACGAATCGGATATTGAGCAATCCGGAACCTCTAAATATACTCCGGTTATCAAAAGAATATCAGAACTTGATATCAATGTCCTGACGCCGCTTAATGCATTAAATACCTTACAGGATATAATAAATGAGGTTATAGAGTTAGGAGGTGAGAATATTGATTAAAGTTCTTAACAGTTTTATTGCTGATAAAATCGCTGCTGGAGAGGTAATCGAAAGACCTGTTTCCGTTGTAAAGGAATTGATTGAAAACTCTATAGATGCAGGCGCGAACTCTATAATAATTGAAATTAGAAACGGTGGAAAATCCTACATAAGGGTTACCGATGATGGTTGTGGAATCCCATCTGAGGAAACAGAAATCGCTTTTCTGAGACATGCTACAAGTAAAATTGCCTCAGTTAAGGATTTGGATAATATAACTTCTCTTGGTTTCAGAGGGGAAGCTCTTGCGAGCATATCTGCTGTTTCGAGGCTAACGATTGTGACTCGAACTGCTCAAGAGTCGGCGGGCTCCAAGGTTGTTTTGCATGGTGGTCGTATTTTCTCTACAGAAACTGTAGGGGCCAATGTCGGAAGCACAATAATAATTGAGGATCTTTTCTATAATACGCCAGCAAGGCGTAAGTTTATGGGAACCGATGCAAGAGAAGCATCGGCAATAATTGAACTCGTTGAACATTATGCAATTCGCTATTCGGATATAAGATTTTCTCTTTTCAATAATGGAATCTGTGTTTTTAACACAGATGGAGACGGTGATATTCTTTCAGCTGTCACTCGTGCATATCCGAGCAAAGACTATTCCAATCTTATAGCTATTGAAGAAGAAGGTATTAAAGGACTAATTTCCAATCCGGGAATAACGAAACCTTCGAGAAGAAGTCAATTGTTTTTCGTTAATGGAAGGCTTATTCAAAGTAAGGTCATAGATAGAGGCATAGAGAAGGGGTATGGGGATAGGATATTCCAAGGTTATCCCATCGCAATCCTTTTTATAGAGGTTTCTCCGGACACTATAGATGTTAATATCCATCCAGGCAAAAGAGAAATCAAATTCCTCGATCAAAATGAAATAATTCATCGAATTTCTAATGCAATATCATCGGTTATGAATACTGAAGAATCGATTCCTTCTGCAAAACCGACCTTAATATCCCAGGTCCACGAAGTTTCCAATAAGGAAATATCAGAACCATTAAATATCAGAGACTACCTTAGCGGATTAAAACGGGAAGATGAAACTAATTCAGAAAATATCTTCAACTTGTCGGAGACAAAATCACATGTAGAGGAATACAGGACAAGCTATAAAGCTCCTTCGTGTGAGTTTGAACCTCCTCTTAATTTAACGAACATAGATATAGAAAAACCGGTAATATCTCCTTTTAATTTTGAGGAATTACTATACAAAGGATATATCTTCGACGCATATATCATTATGCAGTCTCACGATGCTATATACCTACTTGATCAGCATGCTGCCCATGAAAGAATTTTTTATGAAAAGTTTGTACAAAACTTCAAAAAACTTGAACAGCTTCCACAGCCAATTCTTAAACCTATCACACTTTGGGTAAGTGCAAATGTGTATAATATGGATAGAGATCGAGTTCATAATCTATCTAAAATGGGTTATGATATAAGTGATTTCGGAGCCAATACCTTTATTATCAGGGGAATTCCTTCATATATGACATTAGATGAATCCGAAAGATTTGCCTATGCGTATCTCGAAGCTATAGAGGATGATAATAAAGATAACCAACTGGTAATAGATAAACTCATACTGAAGTCCTGTAAATCAGCCGTCAAGGCGAATCACAGGCTATCAGAAATTGAAATAAAAGATCTTATAGACAACCTTTCGAAATGCAAGAATCCATTCAGTTGTCCTCACGGTAGACCAACATTTTTTAAGGTCACAAAAAACGAAATAGAACAATCATTTAGACGAAAATAGAGGAACTAATATGTCAGAAAATAATACCGTTTACATTATTGCCGGACCTACAGCGGTCGGAAAAAGTCAAATAGCATATGAACTTGCCCAGAGAATTGATGGGGAGATAATCAATTGCGATTCAATACAACTTTATAATTACATGGATATAGGTAGTGCCAAGCCCTCAAAACAAGAAATCATGACAGTTCCACATCATCTATATTCAATTGTCGATCCTGACTATAACATGACAGTGGCAACCTATCAAAAGCTTGCTTTGGCAGTCATCGATGATGTTCTTTCTCGTGGTAAAGTGCCTATTATTTGTGGAGGTACGGGCTTGTATCTCAATTCTCTGCTTTACGACATGGATTTTGCTCGTAATCAAGGAAATCTTGAAAGACGTTTGGAGTTGGAGCAGATGGCAGAGGAAAACGACAATGAGTACATGCACCATTATCTAGCTGCCATCGACCCTGATGCTGCCGAAAGAATCCATCCAAACAATCTGCGTAAGATTATAAGAGCTATTGAGGTCTATGAATGCGGATACTCAATTAAGTCTCTTTCAGAGTGCCCTATAAATCCTAAGTATGACTTTAAGTTTTTTTCATTTGTCATGAGCAAACAATATCTGTATGAGCGCATTAATAACAGGGTAGTTTCTTTAATTGAGAATGGTCTTGAAGATGAAGTTAGAAGTCTTCTCAATATGGGCTATGACTCATCAACTCCGGCTCTCAAAGGTATAGGATACAAGGAAATGATTGAATATATTGAAGGTCGAGTTACTCTTGAAGAAGCCATAACTAATATAATGACAAACACAAGGCATTATGCTAAGCGTCAATTGACATGGCTCAATAGATACGGTTTCGATATTCGTTTTGAGATAACACCTGAGGACAATCTTGATTCTAAATTGAACTTCATATTAAATAATTAACCATGGCAAAACAAACTTACAACAACAAAGAACTTAGGTTACATAATAAAAGTGACAAACCTGATAACATCGTCAAGAAGGAGAACGACATATATATGGCATGTGAAGCCATTCAGGAAAATTTACCTTCTTTTCTCAGGTCATATTTCACATTCCTTAAAGGTAATGTATTGCCTACGACGAGGCTTGCATACCTTCAGGACGTGAGGTTTTTCTTTACTTATTTGATAAACGAAACCGACCTTACACGAGCAAAAATTCCTAAACAAATAACTTCCGACGAGATTAATGCAATTATTGCTCAAGATATTAACCTCTTCATTGACTACTGTCGAAAATATATGGTATACGACGATGATACTGTAACTGTATACGAAAACAGCAACAGATCACTTGCTCGCAAAAAATCCTCAATATCGGTTCTTTTTAAGCAACTTTATCGAGATGGACTTATCGAGAAGAACATCACAGACGGATTCGACCCTATAAAGGTTTCCAAGCCGGGAGAAAGGGAAGTTAAAGCTCTTCAAGATGACGAAGTTATGGTAATGCTTGATGCGGTTACAAACGGAACCAATCTTACTTCTCACGAGAGAGCATACTGGAAGAAAACAAAGCTTCGAGACAAAGCCATATTGGTAATCTTCGTTACATATGGTCTTCGTCTCAGTGAACTTCAACAGCTCAATGTTTCTTCGTTTAATTTTTCCAGAGGCGAATTTAAGATTTTCCGCAAAAGAGGTAAAGAGTCTATAATGCCTCTTAACAAGTCTGTAAGTCTCGTTATCGATGATTATCTCAAGAACGAAAGAAAAAACGTTATAATCGATAATAATGCTCATGAAGACGCACTCTTTCTATCTCTCCAGGGCAAACGTATAACGGAGAGGGCTATCAGAGACCTCGTCAAAAAATATACATCTATCGCTTTAAATACTATGAGAAAATCGGGCTACAGTCCACATAAGCTCCGAGCTACAGCTGCAACCTCACTTATTGGCAGGGGAAACTCTATATATGACGTACAGGCTTTATTAGATCATGAACAGGTGACGACAACACAACTGTATGCTAAGCACAAAATGAATGTAAAACGAGATCTAGTCAACGATATGGAATGGGAAATCGAAAGAACGGATGATAAATAACAATGAAAAATAGTAACTACGCCGATTACCTTATCAAAGAATTTGGTATTTCTCCTAAAACAATTGAAATCGTTAGTGATGCAGAAATCACACTTGCTGACAAATTTAGAGAGTCTGACGATATTTCCTCGATATGTCAAGTCAAAATTCTCAAGGCTTTTCAAGATAATCATATAAATGCAACTCATTTCGACTGGAGCACAGGCTACGGATATGACGATTCGGGCAGGGCTGCTGTTGAACGAGTGTATGCTTCTGTTTTTAAGACAGAGGCTGCTTTGGTTAGACCTAATATTGTAAACGGCACTCACGCCATCGCATCAACATTGTATGGAATATTAAAGCCCGGAGAAGAACTAATAGAAGCAACAGGAAAGCCATATGACACACTTGAGACTGTTATAGGAAAATACAGCACGAAATACGAAGGAACTCTTCTCGATTACGGTATTTTATACAAAGAAGTTCCTCTGAACGACGATCTTGATGTAGATCTTGATGCTATCAGAGCATCTATAACAGAAAAAACAAAAGTTATTGCTATGCAACGTTCTACAGGCTACGATTGGAGGCCTGCAATATCCCTTAAAAGCCTCAAGGCCGTCACAGAAATGGTTCATTCTATCAATTCTGATATCATTGTAATGTTAGACAATTGCTACGGTGAGTTTGTGGATTCTTATGAGCCTACGGAATTCGGTGTAGATGTAATGGCTGGATCACTTATCAAGAATCCCGGTGGTGGAATAGCTCTTTCCGGTGGATATATTGTCGGAAAGCAGGACTTAATAGACAGAATTTCATATAGACTCACATGTCCGGGTATCGGTTCTGAATGCGGGCTTACATACGGACAAAACAGAAATGTTCTTCAAGGCCTTTTTCTCGCACCGCAAATAGTCAATGCAGCAGCTAAAGGTGCCATGCTTACAGGACTCATATTCGATACTTTGGGTTACGAGGTTATGCCCAAAGCTATGGCTCACAGAAGCGATATAATACAGGCTATTAAATTCCTTGATCCTGACAAAACCATTACTTTTTGCCAAGCTGTACAGGCTGCATCCCCAATCGACTCATATGTAACTCCTGTACCTTGGGAAATGCCTGGTTATCAAGATGAAGTTATTATGGCTTCAGGCTCATTTGTGCAAGGTTCTTCTATTGAGCTAAGTGCAGACGCTCCTCTACGAGAGCCCTATATTGCATATTTTCAAGGTGGGCTGACATACGAACATTCCAGATTTGGTTTAATAAAGAGTATCGACTGGTTATCAAAAAAAGGTATGATTGCACCTTAATATTATTTTATGAAACAAACAAGTAAAAAAATATTAATATTTAAATTGCTAATTCTCGGATTTATTCTTATAGGTATTCCTTTATACATATTTGTTAACTATAGGGATACCGTCTTAAATGTATCTTGGCTAAGGAAAGAACTTCCTATCTTTCTTAATCAATACAGAAATGAAGCTATTTTTATTCTTCTCGCAATGCAAATAGTACAAGTAGTCATATGCTTTCTTCCCGGTCAACCACTGCAATTTGCAGGCAGCTATATATTTGGTATTTTTAAGGGTTACCTAATATCCATTGTGGGGATAATCATGGGCTCTATAATAACATTCTATCTAGCTAAAATTCTTGGCAAAGACGCAATTTGCACTTTGTTCAATAACGATAAAATTGAATATTATAGAAAGAAGCTCAATTCAGGCAAAGGATTGAGTATACTGTTCTTAATCTACTTTATACCCGGTCTCCCCAAAGATTTACTTGGATATGCCGCCGGAATTTCTGATATGAATCTTAGCTCTTTTATTTTGATATCTACTCTTGGAAGAACTCCTGCGATGTTTGCAGGCCTTCTTATGGGACATTTTCTGAAAACAGGTAATTACATTGGCATAGGTATTCTCTGTCTTATTATTGGATTTATACTTGTTATATTCTATCTTAATAGAAGGAAAGTCTATCAGTTCTTTGCTCATATCGAAGAGCGGGAAAGAAATGGAATGTTAAGGAGAAAATAATGGCAAAAAAAACACCCCTAACAAAAACTAATGCGATGAGACAGCTTGATACTGCCGATATTCCGTACGAAACATCGGAATATAATTATGACGAATCTGATTTATCGGGGGAACACGTCGCCAATGAGCTTGGAATATCAAAAGATGAGATATTTAAGACTCTTGTGACTTATGGTGACAATAATATGTTATTTGTATTTGTTGTTCCTGTATCCGGAAATCTTGATTTAAAGAAAGCTGCAGCCGTTTCAGGTAATAAAAAAATAGAGATGATCCACGTAAAAGATATCATCAGCCTCACCGGATATCTTAGAGGGGGATGCTCACCGATTGGCATGAAGAAAAATTATTCTACATATATAGATGAAACAGCAGTTTTATTTGAAAAAATATACTTCTCTGCAGGTAAAAGGGGGGTACAGATAATAATGGATCCTACAGATCTTGCTGATTTTATTAATGCTGACTTCGCCGATTTAACCCAAGATTAATAATATTAGTCTCTATACTATTCGTACATTATTAATTTAAATATATATATTTTCTCAATTTACGTACCAATAATTGATTTGACTCTTCAAGAGAGCTTGAAATTTCAAGCTCTCTTATTTTATTAAAAGTTTTATCTTTTTGTAAATTATTAGAACTTATGTTCACATTTTTCTTGACAAATAAAGAACATTTGTTTATAATCTATTTAACGAACAAATGTTTGATAAAGGTAGGTGGGTGAAATGAGAAGACCTAAATACAAAATAGTTAAGCCGATAAGGTTCTTTGTATTCATACTCCTTACGGTAATGATAACAGTTTTCGCAGCATACGGCTTATTCAGCTACAGCAAAGCAGAGGCTGCATCTGTTGATACTTATGTCCAGGTATGTGTGTCAGAAAACGGCAATCTTTGGAATATAGCCGAGAGATATGTTCCAGATGATATAGACATAAGAGACTACATCCATGAAATTCGCGAGGTGAATGATATAACCGAAGGTAATCTCCAGCCAGGAGATATTCTATTTATACCAATTCACTAATCATTAATTTATAGGTTACATATGCAAAGGCTATGTTTCCAAATAGTGTGTTTTATTATAGAACCGAGGCTATTTCACAGTTATTTGCATCCTAACTGTGCTTTAGCCTCGGTTCTGTATTGTACATCTTTATGGTAATAGTATATACATCATCCTATCTATGTATATAACTATTCCCAAAATTATGATTTTAGGAATAGTTATATGTCTTTTAAACAAGCTTCTACTACTGCTTCTTATCACACCGTTCTTCTATCCAAATACCTTTGGAGTATAACGATAGCAGCCTGCCTATCGATAATTTTCTTTCTATCCTCTCTTGACATATTTGCCTCTATAAGAACTTCTTCTGCTTCTACAGTGGAGTATCTTTCGTCTTGCCATTCAACAAGAACCTTCGATAAACTACCTGAGCTTTTGAGCTTATTTTCGAGCATACTTCGGAACTCTCTTACCTTTTCGGTCTGTATCGAATCGGATTCGTCAAGATTAAGAGGTAAGCCAATAACAACCTTTTCACAGCCATATTCTTTGATATAATCAATAATCTTGCCTGTATCCTTCCTTATGCCCACTCTTTCCAGTGTTGTTACTCCGGAAGCAATAATACCAAGAGGGTCGCTTACAGCGACCCCCACTGTTTTATCTCCTACATCCAAACCAAGAATTCTCATTATTTTCTGATATTATCTAGATAACTTACTAGTATTTCTTCAAGTAGCTCATCCCTATCCATCTTAAGTATAAGACTTCTTGCATTATTATGACTTGTAATATATGAGGGATCTCCCGATGTAAGATATCCTACTATTTGGTCTACCGCATTATATCCACGCTCAGTTAAGGCATTGTATATCTCCAATAGTGTCTCCTTCTTATCAAGCTGACTATCCTTAAATCCTTCAAACATTATTGTATTCTTGCCCATTATGACCTCCTTAATTATTTTAAAATTGCATCTGCCGCTTTCTCTAACGCTATATCAACCTTAGAAAGATCTTTTGCACCTGCCTGTGCCATATCTGCCTTACCACCGCCACCACCACCAGCTGCAGCAGCTACTTCTTTGATTATCTTTCCGGCATGATATCCCTTGCCTACAAGATCATCACTGACAGAAGTGATAAAATTAAGTTTACCATCATTTATGGCTGCAAATACTATTATAACTTCTGATGTTTTAGCTTTAACAGCATCGGATATTTTTCTAAGCTGTTCTATATCAGTATCTTCAAATTTCCTTGTTATAAGTCTAATATTTCCAACCGCAACAGCTGAATTTATAATTTCATCTAGTGATTCTTCTATTTCGTGTGACTTCAAGTCCTTTATAGAATTCTCAAGCTTCTTATTTTCTAAAACAAGCTGTGCTGCTCTCCTTACGATATCACTCTCTGACGATTTTAAAGCTGTTGCTGTTTCGCTTATAAGAGACTCCTTGGCAAGGAGATGTTTTATAACATTTGTACCTGTAATTGCTTCGATTCTTCTTACTCCAGATGCAATTCCTGTCTCACTTGTAATCTTAAAATTACCAATCATACCTGTGTTTTTAATATGGGTTCCTCCACAAAATTCCACACTATAGTCTCCCATACTAACGACTCTTACAATGCTACCATATTTTTCTCCAAAGATTGCCATGGCTCCCATTTTCTTCGCTTCATCAAGAGGCATTTCAAGCATTGATACAGGAAGGAATAAATCAATTTGTTCATTTACGATATTTTCAATATCACGAATTTCTTCCTGAGATAAAGGCTGATAGTGATTGAAGTCAAATCTGAGATATTTCTCGTCTACATATGATCCTGCTTGCAATACATGATCCCCCAGAACATCCCGAAGTGCCTTCTGAAGTAAATGTGTAGCTGAATGTGACCTGGCAATTTTATGTCTTCTTATTGAATCGATATAAAGTTCAACCTCATCACCTACTTCTATCCTATCCAGAATATCGTTATCATCAGGATGGACAACATGAAGGAAGATACCATTATCATTAAATACATCAACAATACGTACCTTGTCTTTACCGTGAATAATAATACCTGTATCGTAAATCTGCCCACCGCTTGTAGCATAAAATGGCGTTTTTTCTGTAATTATAAACCTTCTGTTTCTATCATAATTATCTATGTATGCAACTTTTGAAGTCCCGGACTCAAAATCATATCCTATGAAAACAGTATCTTGAAGCTCAGTATAGCCATGTGCATCTCTCCAAGCTTCTTCTTCAGTATTTTTCTGATTAGCCCTTGCAATCGTTTTTTGATGATTCATGTTCTCAGTAAAACCAATCAAGTCGACTGTCATTTCATTCTCTTCAAAAATCTCTTGTGTTACCTCAATCGGGAAACCATAGGTATCGTATAACTTGAAAGCAAGATTTCCGGCAAGCTTTGAGCTACCTCTTTCCTTCATATCTGCCATATAACCTTCAAGAATTTCCATGCCTTTATCAAGAGTGCGTGCAAATTTATCTTCTTCTATCTTGATAATTTTCTTGATATAGCCACGTTTCTCAACAAGCTCAGGATATGCATCGCCCGAAACCTCGATAACAGTATCTGCAAGTTTTGTCATAGCATTAGAATCGGTAATTCCAAGCAGCTTTGCATGCCTTACTGCTCTTCTTATTACTCTTCTAAGAATATATCCCCTTCCCTCGTTGCTCGGAAGTATTCCATCTCCAACCATAAAGACCATAGATCTTAGGTGATCTGTTACTATCCTGACACTTATATCGTTCTTTGTGTCTCCGGCCTCATAGCGCACACCAGCCATTTCTGTAATAGCATCTCTACTATATTTAATTGTATCAATATCAAAAATCGAATCTACATCTTGCATTATGCATGCAAGTCTTTCCAGACCCATTCCGGTATCAATATTTGGGTGAGCAAGGTCAGAGTAAGAGCCATCTTCTTCTTTGGAAAACTGTGTAAATACATGATTCCAAAATTCCATATATCTATCGCATTCACAACCGGGCTTGCAATCCGATCTACCACAACCCCATTCAGGCCCCCTGTCATAATATATTTCGGAACATGGACCACAAGGACCAAGACCTATTTCCCAGAAATTATCTTCTTTACCCAGACGAACAATTCTGTCTTCAGGCATTCCTATAACATTTTTCCAAATATCGTAAGCTTCTTCGTCATTCTCATAGATAGTTGCCCAGAGTTTATCTTTTGGCATCTTTAGATATTCAGTAACAAACTCCCATCCCCACTCGAGAGATTCTTTTTTGAAGTAATCTCCAAAGCTAAAATTACCCATCATTTCAAAGAATGTACCATGTCTTGCTGTTTTTCCAACATTTTCTATATCATTTGTTCTGATACATTTCTGACATGTGGTCATTCTCTTTGCAGGTGGTTTTTCCGCTCCAGAAAAGTATGGCTTCAAAGGTGCCATGCCTGAATTTATTATCATAAGGCTCTTATCTTCACTTGGGATAAGAGAAGCACTACCTCCGGCATAATGACCTTTACTGACAAAGAAATCCATGAACATATCTCTTAAAATATTTACACTGAGCTTTTCCATCAACTATCTCCCTTTTAATTCAAAACTTCATTAAATTATATCATCAATTATATAAGATTTCATTATAATAATAATACGTAATGAAAATGGTGATGACTCAATACAGTTATGATTGTGTCGACTCATCATCTATTAATTCTATGCTTTCAAGAGATGCTCTGATGTCAGCCCTTATCTCAGAGAGGAATTCCTCTCTGAGCTCTGCTTGCTCAAGTTTTTCTTTGGCAGTTAAACCAGTTCCTTTGGCTTTATGCGCAAGTTCGTTGATTCTTTCTATTTTTTCTTGTTTCATTTTTCACCTCAGTGCCATGCTAACACTAAGGAAACACTAAATCAACACCTATCACTTGTCTCCTCTTGTATCAATATTTTACTTCGATTATTGATTCACTTACATTAATTTTATAAAATATAGAATCTGTAATATGAAACAAGAATTTCTTGTTACTAGGTTTCTTTGTAAATCTTCCCATTGCATTGCTGTCATTTGATCTTTCATAATCCCGATACGCTGCTGCTATAGCATTTCTGATTGCATGCTCTATTACAGATATCTTTTTTATTTTAAAATCACAAGCAACCAAAGGATAAATATCCGTATTAAGCCGAATATCTAAGCTTCCAAGCTCTAAAATCACGCGAACGGCATCAATTATATAAATGTATCCTTTATTACTTTCATGTATACCATATTCATTAAGAAGATCTCTTATTGTAGATATGAACAATAACTGTCGCTTATGATTCTCCTTTGAATCTGTTGAAGCGCTAAAAAAGCCTCCTGTCATTAAATAATATCTACTTGATAAGCTCTCCTGGAATGAAATTGCACTCATCAATTTAACCAATGCATTGATTTGTCCTGTTAATATATCAATTGTATTTTTAGGTAGTGGATTATTCACAAATATCACCTCCTTGTCAAACGGTGATTGAATCCTTAATCTTGTCATACACAGCATTTCCAATCCCTTTTACCGACATTATATCTTCAGGACTTTGAAATCTTGAAATGCTTCGATGATCTATAATACGCTGTGCAATAACATCTCCTATTCCACTTAGTGTTTTTAATTCATCTTTGGAAGCTGTATTGATATTTATTATTCTTTTAGATTGATTGTTGGAATTCTCTGCTGACGTACTATTCTCTACACTTCCTAATGTCTCTGCCGACGTTGATTCAGTGACAGTAACGGGAATCATTATTTTCTGTCCATCTTCGACAAAAGCAGCCTGATTTATTGAGTTCAAGTCAGCATTATCAGTAAGCCCTCCTGCCATATTTACCACCTCATACAGTCTTGTATCTTCTTTAACCTTATATACTCCAGGATTATTTACTGCTCCACCAATATCTATATACATTTCTATATTTGACATATCAGCTTTACTTACATCAACACTCACCTCCTCTATAGAAGAATTTCTTGCTCTTATAATAAAAGCAAGGAGTACAATAATAAATATTAAAAGAACTTTGTAGATTATTTTTTTATCATCTAACAAATTTCTAAAATATGTTTTGACGCTACTTAAGACGTTATCTGTCATATTCACTTCCTCTCCTGATCCCGTCTCTAAGTATATATTTTGAATAGTTTTTCCAAAAAAAGTAAAGTTTTGCTAAATTTATATAATTATACGCAAAAAAAGAATCCTATAAGCCAGAATTCGTATAAAAACCATTTTTTGATTTTTTTAGTATTAAAAATATGTGAAATAATATGAAGAATTTGTATAAAAAAACTAGCTGTTGTGTAAAATGAATTACACAACAACTAGTTTTTTAATCATCGATAAATTCAAACTCAACGTCTTCAATCTTTACAATATCACCTTCCTCTAATCCAAGAGACTTCAGAAGCTTAATACCACCCTGCTTAACGATATAATTATATAAATATCTAAATGAGCCGACTTCCTCAAAATTCGTTGATCTAAATATCCTGGACAACTGTTTCCCCTCAAGAACATATGATCCATCTTGATCAATATAGCCATTAATCTTCTTGTAATCAGGATCTCTCTCTTCAGCCTCAAAATCAAACATCTCTACAGGCTCTTCCTCAGATTCGTAATAATTCTCAAGAAGCTGACAAGTATATTCCAAAAGATCTTTGATTCCTTGATTTCTCGCTGCACTAATTAAGAACACTTTCTTGCCTTCCTTATTGAAAAAATCAATAAAATCTTTAAGACTTTCTTCATCTTCAGCTATATCAATCTTATTGGCTACAATTACCTGAGGTTTTTTAGTGAGTTTTGGATCATAATTTTCAAGCTCTGCATTTATCTTCTTGTAATCTTCAATTGGATTCCTACCCTCAGAGCCTGAAACATCTATGACATGAATTAAAACCTTGGTTCTCTCTATATGCTTCAGAAATTTAAATCCAAGACCTGCACCTTCTGACGCTCCTTCAATTATCCCTGCAATATCAGCCATCACAAAACTTGTATTGTGCAGTTCTACAACTCCGAGATTTGGATCTATTGTCGTGAAATGATAATCGGCTATCTTTGGCTTTGCACTTGTAGCTATCGATAGTAATGTGGATTTTCCAACATTCGGGAAACCAAGGAGTCCAACATCTGCTATCAATTTCAACTCTAATATAATCTCCCTTTCCTTCCCGACTCCACCAGCTTCTGCAAAATTGGGTGCCTGTCTTATGCTACTTTTGAAATGAACATTTCCTTTACCCCCCTTGCCTCCCTTAGCAGCAATAAGAGTATCTCCATTATGAGAAAGGTCCTTCATGAGAAGACCCGTTTCCTTGTCAATTATCATCGTTCCCACAGGGACTCTGATATGCAAGTCTTCTCCTCTCTTCCCAAACTTCTTTCTTTTCATTCCGTTTTGGCCATTTTCAGCTTTGTATTTTCTGTTATATTTGAAGTCCATCAAAGTTCTCAGATTATTATCGGCAACAAAAACAACATTACCGCCATTCCCTCCGTCTCCACCGTCCGGACCACCATCCGGTACATATGCTTCTCTTCTGAATGTTGCGGCTCCGTCTCCACCCTTGCCTGAGATTATTTTTATCTCTGCTCTATCTACAAACATAATTTTTCTCCGTAAGAAAACCCCTACATCGTAGGGGCTATCAGTTTATGCTTCTTTTTCGTAAACGCTTACTTTCTTTCTCTTTTTATCATATCTTTCAAACTTTACGTTTCCGTCAATCTTTGAAAAGAGGGTATCGTCCCCACCTTTTCCTACATTGTTTCCAGGATGAAGCTTGGTTCCTCTCTGTCTCATGATAATACTTCCAGCACTTACAAATTCACCAGCACCTACCTTGAGTCCAAGACGTTTCGCTTCCGAATCTCTACCGTTCTTGGAACTACCAACACCTTTTTTACTTGCCATCGAATAATACCTCCTCTTCCTAAACTACTTTGCTTCAATAGCTGCGAGGATATCGGCTTTTGTAGCCTTTGCAGATACCTCGATGCCCATTTCTTTAGCAATTGAAAGAAGTTCATCTTTCTTCATTGATACGTTAGCCTTTACTTCACTATCTACTTTCTGAGCTTTAGCATCAAAAACAGATTTTTCAGTTTTTGTATCGGATTCTCCGATTCCTGTTATCTTAACCAATGTATAAGGCTGTCTATGACCGCGTTTTTTCCTATGGTCTTTTTTTGCCATATATTTGTAGATTACCACTTTATCTGCCTTTCCCTGTTCGACTATCTCAGCAGATACTGAGTATCCATCTACAAATGGCTTTCCTAAAATAAGCTTGTCTCCGCCTACAGCAACAACTTCGTCAAAAACAATTTTGTCTCCGACTTGTGCATTGAGTTTCTCAACTCTAAACTCGTCATCTTGCTGTACTTTGTACTGCTTACCACCTGTCTGAATAATTGCATACATAATTAAATTCTCCTCCTCAAACCAGACTCGCCAAAGCTTAGGTGTTATACTTAAAAACCCGCTTTGAGCGGTTAACCGTCAGAAAGTTTATCACATAATCACTAAATATGTCAAGGAATTAGCATCAATATATTTTAATCTAAGACATCTGGATGACAATCATCCGAATCACCAGAAGTCTTATCGTCCCACGTTTCTAGGAGCGAACCTCGTTCATCATCAGCCTGATCATTAAAAAATCTTGTCTTTTCCGTAGGTACCAAGTACTTAATTATAATAAAAATCCCCGCCAAGGCTATGGTACCAAACACTAGATCAAGCATTGAGTCAGAATATATCAACATCTTTCTTGCAATTACGAATAAAATAAGTTCAAGAAGCGATTTTATAGAATGATGAATTATCATATAAATAAACTCTGCTCCAACCAGAAGAAGAAGGCAATGACCCAAGAAGGTGTGAAAAACATCATATGCTTCTATAGGAGGTGTTTTTAGAATCATAAGAAAATATCGCACAAGATCAACAATACCAACCATTATTCCAATTAAAATGACAAGAGCTATTAACAGTTCAATCATATGAACTGTACTTTCCATCTTCTTTTCAAAGTTATTTTTGTTCATCATAAATCTCACTTTTGTTTTATAGCCTATACTATTTTAACATGGAACGCACAGGCTTCATGAAATACGTGATCACTAGTCCTCTATAACCACACCATCGGCATCAACCTTAATTTCATCATCGTCTTTTTTATTATAATGATCGTTGATTTTATCTCGAATTTCATCCAGGATTGATATGTTCTCTTCAAGATAAGCTTTAACATTCTCTCTTCCCTGACCAATTCTCTCCCCGTTATAACTATACCAAGATCCCGCTTTATCAATTATATTTAATTCAACCCCCGTATCAAGTATGTCCCCTGAAAGAGATATACCGGTTCCGTACATAATATCGAATTCTGCTTTTTTGAATGGGGGGGCTACCTTATTCTTAACGACTTTGACTCTTGTTCTATTTCCAAATGTATCTTCCCCTTTCTTGATGGTTTCTATTTTGCGAACATCCAGTCTCATAGATGCATAGAACTTGAGTGCACGACCACCTGTTGTTGTTTCGGGGTTACCAAACATTATGCCTATCTTTTCTCTAAGTTGATTTATAAATATAACACAAGTATTCGATTTGTTCACTGCTCCGGCAATTTTCCTAAGTGCCTGTGACATAAGTCTTGCTTGTAGACCTACATGAGAATCTCCCATCTCACCTTGAATCTCAGCTCTAGGTACAAGAGCTGCTACAGAGTCAATAACTATAATATCGAGAGCCCCGCTTCTTGCCAGCATCTCGCATATTTCAAGAGCTTGTTCACCTGTATCCGGTTGTGAAACCAAGAGTTCATCTATATTTACACCAAGATTCTTGGCATAAATAGGGTCAAGAGCATGTTCAGCATCGATGAAAGCTGCCTGTCCTCCGGCCTTCTGTGCCTCCGCTATCGCATGCAAGGTCAATGTAGTCTTACCCGAAGACTCAGGTCCATAAATTTCTACAATCCTTCCCTTAGGATATCCTCCAACACCGGTTGCAACATCAAGGCTGATAGAACCCGTAGATATTACATCTATATTTCCTGCAAGGCTATCATCTCCAAGTTTCATGATGGCACCTTTACCATACTGCTTCTGTATCTGATCTAACGCTTGTTGTAAAGCTTTTTCTTTGGCATCATTGCCAATATTATTCACTGCCATATTGCCTCCCTATATAAAGCGAACATACGTTCTTGAGTTATCATACTTTTTAACTCACTTTTTGTCAAGTTCTTGTTTTCTTGATAATTAAATTCATCACAGAAATTATAATATCGAAAATTTCATTTGTCGAACAAAAGCTGCATCATTGTCAACATTTCACTGCATTTTATCAGTTAACAATAGATAAACAGTTTTCTGCATCATCAAAACAAAATATCTTCTATTCCAATCTCGTAAGCTTCTTGAAGTATTAACTGCTATACACCCTTGCCTATCGCCATAAACATAACCTATATAAGCCTCTCCCGGACTATGTCCCTCATCGGCATCAGGGCCCGCATAACCGGTTATTGATACAGCAATGTCCGATCCGGATTTATTTATCGCAGCAATAGCCATGTCCATTGCAACTTCAGGGCTGACAACACCTTTTTCTTGAATTACTTCTCCGTTTATTCCTAAGTCGTTAATTTTTGATTCAGGCGTATATGTAACATATGAAGAAATAAAAACTGAAGATGAACCGGGAATATCGGTGATTGTTGTTGCAAACATTCCTCCTGTAGCAGACTCAGCAGAACTAAGTTTTAAATTTTTCTCTTTTAATAAATCGACGACAACGTCATTAATTTCTTTATTATTATAGCTGTATATATATTCACCAATATATCTATCAATATCGATTATGAGTTCATCAACAGCGTTCTTGGCGTCCTCTATAGTAGTACGCTGAGAAGCTATCCTAAGAGCGCATTCTCCTTCTTTTGCATAGGTTGCAATAGTCGGGTCTGTCTGTCCATCTATGACGGGAAGAAGAACCGTTTCAAGATCTGATTCTCCAATTCCTACAGTACGTAACACTTTGTAATACATCTTCTTGTCAGCGTAATGTTCTAAGTATTGTCTGGCTCCATTTTCAAAGAGCCATGTCATTTCTCTGGGAGGTCCGGGGAAACAAATCGCAATTTTACCGTCTTTCTCAAGGGCAAACCCAGGGGCTGTACCAGTTGCATTATAAAAAGGAGTGCATCCGATAGGTAAATATGTCTGTTTCAAGTTATTATCGGTCATTCTTCTATTCCTCTTACTGAAAAATTCAATTAAATCCGATTTTACTCTTTCGTCCATATACATTTCAGCACCCATATATTCTGCGACAACTTCTTTAGTAATGTCATCCTGTGTAGGGCCCAGTCCTCCGGTCAGAATAGCAATATTTGTATCCTGATAAGCATCTATGAGCTTTTCCTCCAGTCTCTTAGCATTGTCTCCCACCACAAAATGATACATAACATCAAAACCCATAAGGTTGAGTTGTTTCGATAGATATGCTGCATTTGTATTAATGATCTGCCCAAACAAAAGTTCTGTACCGACAGTAATAATAGAAACTTTCATAATTAATATCCTTTGTTATTTCTTTATATTCTTAATTTACAATAACACATTATGGTTAACTACATTGAGAATATATCTTTATTTTTATAAACATACTCAACCCCTGAATATACTGTCATTATTAGAGCCGCCAAGAACATAACATTGCCTATCATCATAATTATAGTTATTTTTGACAATCCCAACCCAAGTAGTAGTAAAATTACTGCAAACATCTGTAGTACAGTCTTTATTTTCCCACTCAATTCAGCAGCCAAAACACGTCCTTCAGATGCCGCGACAGTTCTCATTCCCGCAACGACAAATTCTCTTGCAAGAATAATTATCAACATCCATGCGTCGATAACTTTTATATCTACAAACAGACAGAGTGCAGAGTATACCAATATTTTATCTGCCAAAGGATCCATTATTTTGCCAAAATTGGTAATGAGATTCCTATCTCTCGCTATTTTCCCATCAAAGAAGTCCGTTAATGAGGCTATGGAGAAAATAATCAATGCAGCAAAATAGTATCCCATCATGAAAACAATTATGAAAAGAGGTACCATAAATACTCTTAATAATGTTAGTTTATTTGGTAAATTCATAATATCTCCTCTCCTTCGATATCATATTCATATGCATTATTTATAAGAACTTTTACAATATCTCCTCGTGAGTGATTGCTTCTTCCGGCAAATGTGACTTCACAATCTACCTCAGGAGAATCATACTTCGTTCGTCCTATGTAGACATTGTCTTCTAATATTTCATCTATTATAACTTCGTACTCTTTGCCTATTTTCCTTTCATTAAGTTCTTCACTGATTCTTATTTGAGTTTCCATTACTGCATTTCTGCGTGCCTGCTTTGTTGCCTCATCAAGTTTTCCATCCATAAGAAATGCCGGTGTACCCTCTTCGTCTGAATATGCAAATGCTCCGACTCTATCAATCTTGTAAGTGTTCAAGAACTCTAAAAGTTCCTCGATATCTTCTTCTTTTTCACCTGGAAAGCCGACTAGGAGAGTAGTTCTAATATGAATTTCGGGAACACCTTCTCTGAGTTTTTCAATTGCTTTCATTATTGAACTTCCCGAGGACTGTCTACCCATCATGTTAAGCACATTGTCTGAAATATGTTGTATCGGAATATCAATGTATTTACAGATTTTATCTTCATGTGCAATAACTTCTATAAGATCATCGGTAATACCGTTATCATATACGTACATCAGCCTTATCCATTCGATTCCATCAACAAGGCATAGCTTCCTAAGAAGCTCGGGAAGCATAAGCTTTCCATACAAATCTATACCATATTGTGAAGTATCTTGAGCAATCACGATAAGCTCTTTAATTCCGGCTTCTGCCATATCTTCAGCTTCTCTTATACAATCTTCCATCCTCTTGGATCTGAATCTGCCACGAATCATCGGAATAGCGCAAAAGCTGCACATATTATTACATCCCTCAGCAATCTTTAGGACTCCTGTATACGAACTTTCATCAAAAACTCTTTTTTTATATTTAAGAGGATCGATTGTGTCTCCAACCATATCCGAAGAAACCCTATTCTCCGAAGATAAGATGGAATTTTTTTCTGTAAGAATGTCTGCGAGAGCCTTATAATCGTTGACACCGAAAAACATATCAACTTCAGGCATTTCCTCTATTAGTTCCTCATGGTATCTTTGTGAAAGACACCCTGTTACTATCAATTTCTTATCCTCGCCTTTAGTTTCGGCTAATTCAAAAATTTTCTCTATTGATTCTCTCTTTGCATCATCAATAAATCCACAAGTATTTACTATTAAAATATCAGCTTCCATAGGCTCAGATACGACAACGCAGCCACGCTCGATAAGCTCGGCTGCCAGTGTCTGTGAGTCGTATGTATTTTTCTCACACCCAAGTGTGTCAATATAAATTTTCTTCATAAATCCTTATCATTCTTTGTCATCTGCATGTTCTGTGTCAGCATCCATTATCATTCGCTGAACACTCTTAGGTAAGGAGTTAAATGAATCAACACCTCTTTTCCTGCTATCTTCATCAAAACGCCCACTGTATTGTTCGTCAATATTATTTTCGTTCTCTTCCTCGGGCAAAAATATGGCTGCATTGCTATCGGTACTTGTAATATTTTCTTTATCTATATTTCTAGGATTCATCTCATTTAGATTTGCATCCTTTTGATCAGATCCTTCTTCAGATGTTCCATAATATTCGTCTTCTGACATAAGAACTTGTCTTGGTCTTGAACCATCTGATGGTCCTATGATTCCTCTTTCTTCTATCTCATCAACTATCCTTGCAGCCCTATTATATCCAATTCTAAATCTTCTCTGTAACATTGACACCGATGCTTGTTTAGATTTGAGTATGAAAGCAATGGCATCATCTGTTAATTCATCCTGTGGCTCTGATCGACCTCTTTTTTCGTCGCTTTCAATAGCTTTCTTCAGTTCCTCATCATAAGACGGTCCGCCACCTTCTTTTTTTACAAACCTTACTATTCTTGCAGTTTCGGCATCTGAGATAAAAGGTCCTTGAATCCTAAATGGTTTATTTGATCCTACAGGTGAAAAGAGCATGTCTCCTTTGCCAAGAAGTTTTTCCGCCCCTGACATATCTAATATTGTCCTTGAGTCAAACTGCGATGCAACGCTGAATGAAATTCTTGAAGGAATGTTCGCTTTGATCAGGCCTGTAACAACATCGACTGATGGTCTTTGTGTTGCAACTATCATGTGCATACCTGCCGCTCTTGCCTTCTGAGCCAATCTGCATATAGAATTCTCAACCTCTGATGGGGCGGCCATCATAAGGTCAGCCAGTTCATCTATAATAATTACGACTTGAGGCTTGCAATTCTGTGGTTCATGATTAGCCTTCATAAGATCATTATATGATTCAAGGTCCTTTACTCCCTCTTTTGCAAAGGCCTCATATCTTTTATTCATTTCTTCTACAGCAATTGCCAAAGCCCTTGAAGCTTTTCTGGCGTCTGTAACAACAGGGGTCAGCATATGTGGTATTCCGTTGTAGTTGGCGAGTTCAACCACCTTTGGATCTATCATTATCAACTTTAGTTCTGAAGGTTTTGCCTTGTATAAAAAACTTGCAATTATTGTATTTATGCAAACAGATTTTCCAGATCCTGTAGCTCCTGCAATTAAGAGATGTGGCATATCATGAAGGTCTGCAATTATATTATTTCCGGAAATGTCCTTGCCGACAACAAATGAGATTTTTGATTTTGAGTTTCTAAATTCATCGGAATCTATCAAATCTCTAATGTATACAGGGGCAGATTTTTCGTTTTCTACCTCAATGCCAACAGCGGCCTTTCCAGGGATAGGGGCCTCAATACGAATACTCTTAGCTCTAAGATTAAGCGCAATGTCATCAGCTAGTCTTGTTATGCTAGAAACCTTTACCCCCGTTGCAGGTTGAACTTCATACCTTGTAACTGAAGCTCCTTGTATAACTTTATGTACTGTAGCATCAACACCAAAATCATTTAGAGTTCTCTCCAATAAATCCGCTTTTTCTTCCAGCTGTGCATCGGACATCATCTGTTTAGATGATGTACCTCTTTTAAGTAAGCTTTCGGAAGGGAGAGTATATCCACTATCGTCTGTGGAAGCATTAAAACTTTCCGTCAAAGCTTGATCTTCCTTGTTATCGATTTCAACATCTTTTGAGAATGAACGAACCTTTTGATTTGCTCCTGGTAAATTCGATGTAAAATTTGTTATATCCGTCGATGCCACAGCGTCCTGACCCGATATATCGGTATCAGCCATATCTAGGCCTAATTTGGTCTTATTGTCTGTAAACTTCGCCTTAGGCTTCATGACATCTGTGCTATATCCTCCAAGTCCATAAGCTCCCGAAACCCCGACATTGTCAATATCTCCCAAACCATAACCGGTCTTTTTCTTCGAAGATTCGCCACCAAGACCGGAAGACATTTCTTCTTCGGCTTTTCTTTTTAGTCCAGGAAAACCATAATCTTCAGAATCTTCTTCTCCATTAAACTTCTTTGCAAGTCTTCCGAATATTGTATCTTTCTTCATAATTTCCAGTACCGAGTCCTCCTGAGTTTTTTGATCAAGATTTTTCTCGGATGGACGATGCAAGCTGCTAGTCGTCTCTTGCATTTTGGTTGGTTCATATTTTGCTGGAGTAGTATAATTATCGGATTTGTTGAGTACATCTCTGTCTTTAAGATCAGTAGGCTCATCCACTTTCGAAATTCCGTTAAAGATTGAACGCCAAAACGATTTTTCTTCCTTCTCCGGTTTTAGAACAAACGTATCTTCCATATCATAAGGACGGGGATCTGGATAAACAGGTTCTGAAAACTGAACCGGTCTTGCAGTCATCGCTACAGCCATCTGAACCTTATCTTTCTCAGCTTCCTCCAGCTCATTCATTATCCTTCTGTTTTCACGTTTTTTGCTCATTTTCTCAAAAAATCTTGATATTGGCGTATTCGCTACCAAAAAAATTGAAATCAGCAGTACAGCTACAGCAATTATGATAAGACCCGGCTTTCCAAAAAATTTGACCATTATGGAGCCAAGCTCCATTCCAATCACGCCACCCTTGTCTCCCTTCACTCCATGGCGATAATAGGAGCCTATGTCAGCAAAACTTATACCAAGCTTTTTTTCATCGATAAATCTGTACGAATTCAAAATGCACATATTTATAAATATGAAAATACTGAATATACCTGTTCTTCCACTTACGTGCTGTAATTTTTGTGCAAATAAAAGCACTCCTCCTATCACTATCATAAAAGGAAGTGCATATGCCATAATACCGAAAAGTCCCAAACAAACATCATGAATTTTTTTACCGAATTCGCCTGTAGAATCCATAACAACGGTAAAGAAAAGAAATGTACCTATGGCGATCATTGTAATGCCCCATATAACATCGACAGTCCTTCTCTCCCTATCGATTTTATCTTGCATCTCGGCGACTCTTTCCTCTTTACTTGGAGTCCTCTCAATGGAAGACGCCTTCGATGTCGTAGATTTTTTATTTTTACTACCCGGCGGTCTTCCCGGGCCTCTTTTGCTTTTTTGTGCCATTACGATGACTCCTATCTATTACAAACTAACCCTTAAGAGTGTATATTATTAATATTATTCCCAAAACCCATACATAATATGAGAAGTATCTAAGACTTAATTTTCTTACGACAGCTATCATCGCTTTAATGGCAACAATACCTGAAATAGCTGCAACCACAGCCCCCGCAATTATAGGTCCCCTGTTTGCATCGAGAATTAAACTTGCATCTTCTGATCCGAGCATAACGATAAGTGAACCAAGTATAGACGGAATAGATATTAGAAAGGCAAATTCGACGGCAAAATCTCTTTCCAAGCCCGTAAGAAGACCACCGACAAGTGTCGAGCCAGATCTTGATATTCCCGGACAAATAGCTACACCTTGCATAGTTCCTATTACCAAAGCGTGTGTCCATTCCATACCTTCTGCTTTTACCTTATTGTTTCTCTTGCTCTCAGCAGTCCACAGCAAAACTCCGGTTATCAGAAGACCTACCCCTGTAGGTAGTAAAGTTGTATAAAATGATTCAAATAAATCGTTAAAAGCAAGTCCAATAATCCCCGTAGGTATGGACGCTATTATTATCATAATTCCAAGTCTTCTTACCGGTCTTTCGTTTAATCTTAATCCTTTTCCGGTAACAAGATCGATGATAGTTAAAAAAAGCTCCTTAAAAAGTGCCAATAAATCTTTCCAATAGCAGAAGAACACTGATACCAGAGTACCTATATGTAAGAGAACTGTAAAAATAAGAACAGAGTCAGCATTTACCCCAAATAAATGTTGAACTATAAGCAAATGACCTGAACTGCTCACCGGAAGAAACTCTGTGAGTCCCTGTACAAGCCCTACTAGTATCGCATTTGTATATGTCATAATCGTATTCTCCTTATTATGTATATATCTTATTTATTATACTACAATACCCTATATCTTTGAATAAAAATCGTCATAAAAGGAATAGAGATTGTTCAAAAATACGCATTTTTACATGTGCATTTATAAAAAAGGATGTGCTGCCTTCTTCAGACTGCACATCCTTTTAATATTTTTGTTGTTATTTAGGACAATTTCTACAAATAATATATTCGACTACACCCAGCCACGAAGTTTCATTACGTCAGCTACCTTCTTGACTGAATTCATGTAAGCAGCCTCACGAACTGTAACTTTGTGTTCTTCTTTGAGATCCCAAATATCATTAAATGCTTTAACCATTGCCAATTCCTGACGGCTTTCAGCCTCTTCCTCAGTCCAGTAGTATCCGTAACGATTCTGTACCCACTCGAAGTAGCTTACAGTTACTCCACCAGCATTTGTCAATACGTCAGGTGTCAAGAGGATTCCTCTCTTGTTAAGAACTTCATCAGCGGCAGGAGTTGTAGGACCATTTGCAGCTTCGCACACGAGTTTAGCATTAATAGTTTCAGCAACTTCGTGGGTAATTGCATTCTCTAATGCTGCAGGAACGATAATATCAACGTCCAGTGCCCAGAATTCTTCCATTGTAAGTGCCTTTGATCCAGGATAGTTTAGTAAATTCTTGTTTTCAGCAAAATATTCTACAAGAGAATCATAATCAAGTCCATCTTCGTTATAAATGACGTATGTGCCATTCTTAGGTTCCCACTCTGAAATTGCGACAACCTTAGTACCCTGGCGACACATATTCTTAACTGTAAAACGTCCAACGTTTCCAAATCCCTGAACAGCAACCTTCGCATGTGCAATATCAATTCCCAGTTTCTTAGCTGCTTCACGAGCTATAACATAGATACCAAAGCCTGTAGCTTCGTTACGGCCCTTAGATCCTCCCCATGTTACTGATTTACCTGTTAAAACTCCAAGATCCTGAACATCTCCATTAAGCTTGATGTATTCATCAACCATCCAGCTCATTATCTGTGCATTTGTGCCTACATCTGGAGCAGGAACATCAAGCTTCTCTCCGAGATATTTGTGAAGACCACGTATATATCCACGTGCGATTTGTTCCAATTCATTTGCAGAAAGCTTCAAAGGATCGCAGATGACTCCACCCTTGCCTCCACCGTAAGGAATATCCATGATTCCGCATTTGAATGTCATCCAAATTGAAAGAGCTCTTACTTCATCATATGAAACTCCCGGATGAAAACGGATTCCTCCCTTAGCCGGTCCGATTGCCGTATTGTGCTGGCTGCGCCATCCTTTGAACATTTTAAGTGATCCGTCATCCATGCGAACAGGAATATTAACCTCGATTATGCGCTGTGGTTCGCTCAAGAACTGATAAACATCATCTTCGAGTCCCAACTGATCGCAAGCGTGCTTAACCTTAGCCTGTGCACTTTCAAACGGATTTAGATTTTCTTTAGCCATGTCTGCCTCCTTAAAGATAAATGAATGTATTTTGTTTCTTTAACGGTATTTCACAACCCAACAAGTGTAAACAAGCAAGCTGTTGAATACGCCAATTAAGTATATCTCTTCATAGAGTTTTTTTCAAGTTAATCTATATTCTCTTTTCTCTGGATATCATCAGTTTAAAAAGAAATATAAAAAAAAGCACAAACATTTTCGCCTGCACTCTTTTATCTGATTTAGTCAAAACAAAACACTATTCAGCGTTCACAACATCCTTGCCATCGTAAAAACCGCATGTAGGACATACTCTGTGTGGAAGCTTTGGCTCATGGCACTGAGGACAAATAGAGAGTCCGGTCATGCTCTTCTTCATATTAGTAGCTTTTCTGCCACTTGTCTTAGCCTGTGATGTTTTCCTCTTAGGTACTGCCATTGTCGACACCTCCTTATATAATAAATGTCTTTTAATAACTTTTATAATTTACCATACCGCACTATTATATTCATCCGTTACTACATTGTCAACGAAAAAATTTTATTTTTCTAAAATGATTTATGGTTTTTTTGTTAAAAATATGTTAATATTCTTAAGTACTAATTACCGGGGTGTGGCTCAGCTTGGTAGAGCGCTTCGTTCGGGACGAAGAGGTCGCATGTTCAAATCATGTCACCCCGACCAATCGCATTATCTAATTATAGGTGTGACTCTATGATCTGAATTTGCACTTATATCCCTTCCGGTAGTCAAGTTGTATATATCAGCTGCGTGTACATCTAGATTGACCAATAGATTGCCTACAACGCCAACTTCTTCAAATTCTTTATTGATATTTGTAATAACAGGAAGTTTATTTTTTTTGTTCTTTTTAACCTCTGAAAGCATATCTCTTCCCTTATCGCTAAGACCCAGAATTCTTATATATGCAGGTATACACCTCTCATATTTCTTTCTGTCGATGTCCAAAATCAACTGCATGCACAGCCTGGATATTCTGGTATAAGTGTATCTTTTTGACTTAACCGCCCGGACAAACCCATCCCATGTTGTAGCATCAGCAATTACAGCTTTCATCCTGTTTCCTATTCCCTCACCACCGGATGGACATCGATCGATTTTATCAGCTGAAGCCGTCAGTACGCAGAATTTAAGCAAGTCAAGCCATTTGTCGGGATATGTACTAATACTGTTGTTCAATACAGAAACGGTATTAGCAGGAACATAGGATTCTATATCCTTTCCGTCTTTAACTATCTTCCTAATACCCGTAGCACTTTGAAACAATCTAATTTCATCAACGGAGTCGTGGTAGCCTGCTCCTATTCTGGTTATTGCAATAGGCTCAATTTCATCGCAAGCCATTATATATTCGAGTGCAAGAATATCATTCGAGCCTTCGAGAATAGAAACATCCATGCTGATATCTTCCGGCGTATATTCAGCGTTATTATAAGCACATACCTTTGCGTATGCGGCAGCCCTCGCCTTTGGATAAGAAAGGCCTTCCTTTGAGAAAAGTTTAATTTCTCTCTCAATATCTGAGGCATTTTTTCTGAGATTATTTGCAATCCTTCTGAGCTTATTTATATTTCCGGTTTCGCTTCCGAATGCAAGGTGAGTTACATTTCCAAGAGACTCAAGCAAGAAAACTCCGGCAGCACCATATTGTTTTGCGTTACCAAGGCAATAGTAGACAGGTATCTCCATTACTATATCTACACCGTTTTCAATCGCTAGCCTTGCCCTTTCCCATTTATCAAGAATTGCAGGCTCTCCACGCTGTACATAGTCACCACTCATAGCTACTACGACAACATCACTGCCTGCAATCTTTTTTGCCTCCTTAATATGGTAAACATGACCATTATGCAGAGGGTTATATTCTGCAATAATTCCTACTGCCTTCATTTTTGTTTTTCTTCTCTATTCTTCTTCGGTTCTTGTATCAGTAATCTGAACTCGTTCTGCAAGATTTTTCATCTCTTGACGGTTATGGTTCACCTTAACATTAATATTTCCAAGCATATCTGAGAAATAATCATTCATAGGTTGAACATATGATGAGCCAACGCTAGATATATCGTTCTGCATATCAAAAAGAAGCTTATCTATATACTCATATGTCCTTAGTTTGATGTAGTTGGCATGATTTTCTGCTTCGCTAAGAATCGCATCAGCTCTTTTTTGTGCTTCCTTTTTGATTATATTTGTATCTACAAGATATTCCGCTTGATTTTTTGCGGAAACTATAACTTTATTGTATTCGCTCTTGGCATCATTTATAATCCGATCTTTTTCGCGACTTACCCAATTTGCCTGCTGTATATCTCTCGGAAGATTGAGCCTTATATCCTCAATAATCTTATGTGCTATCTCCCCATCAATAAGAACATTTTGTGACATGAAAGATTTCTTTGAAGATGTGATAAGTTCTTCCAACTCATCTAAAAGTGTCATTACCCTTATGCTGTCGTCACTCATTATATTTTCCTCCCGATTGTAGTTTTTCGTGTATTTTTTGTTTTGCATAATCCGGAATAAATCCGTCAATGCGGCCACCAAGTGAAGCAACCTCTTTAATCATGCTGGAGCTAATGTATGAATATTGCGGATCCGTCATCAGAAAAACCGTTTCCGTGTCGTTAATATACAAGCTGGCATTCATCTGTGCCATCTGTATCTCATTCTCAAAGTCCATCGTTGCTCTAAGACCTCTGACTACGACAGAAAAGTCATTTTCATTGACGTAATTTGCAAGAAGACCGCTAAAGCTGTCCACTTCTACATTGGGCATGTATTCCGTTACCTTTCTTGCAATTTCGACTCTCTCATCAACGGTAAAAAAACATTTTTTGTTAGGATTTACAACAACAGCAACAGTCAAAGAGTCGTACATCTTAGACGCTCTCTCAATGATATTTATATGACCGTTGGTTATTGGGTCGAATGAACCCGCATACAAAGCTTTTGTTTTCATTTTAATATGTTCCTCACCACTAAAGTCTATCAAAACCATCTTATATTATCAATATATCTTCTTTTATGAAAACATCTACTCCGATAGTTCCATACTTTTTTTCTTTAACTTTCTTAAGGCCATTATATTCATCTTTCATTTTGTCTTTAAAGAGGTGCTCTACTACCAAAATGCCACCTTCCTTAAGTAAGTTTTTCTCATGTACAAGAGTAAACACTTTATCGTAATATTCCAAATTCTCATAAGGTGGATCTATAATGATGATGTCAAGTTTATCATCTATTCTATTGATAGCATTCAAATAATCGTAATTCATCAAAACAGATTTATCTTCTGCTTTGCAATGATCGACATTCGCTTTTAAAACTCTGAAATTCTGCCTGTTTCCTTCGTTAAAATAACACTTTAATGCACCCCTTGAAAGAGCTTCTAATCCCATTACGCCACTTCCAGCAAACATATCAAAAACAACCGCGCTAGGAATCCAGTCGTCTATCATACTGAATACGGCTTCTCTTACCTTCTCCGTTGTAGGCCTGATTCCGATAGGAATCTCGATGTTTCTGTATTTAAATTCTCCCGATATTATCTTCATTTTCTTTCCTGTCTATTATTTTATTTTTGACATTATAAAACTTTCTTCTTGTGAATATAATTTATATAATTCTAACATATGCGATTTATGTAACAAATCAATTACTCATATTATATCCGAATTATCCACCTCATACATAGTATTCATATATCTTTTAACTATTTCCATATCCAGATTATAATTCCCTGTCATAATATTAAACGCATCATTTACAGCCATCTCCAATATATCAGTATATTTACAAAGAAACAGTATCCTCGACTGATAGTTTCCTGATTGCATCGTTCCGGTCAAATCGCCGGGTCCTCTAAGCCTATAATCTTCCTCACTTATCTCAAATCCGTCGGATATGTTTACCATCGCATTTGTTCTCATACGTGCATTTTCCGACTTACTGTAATTTACGAGATAACAATACGACTGCATACTGCTTCTCCCAACTCTCCCTCGTAGTTGGTGTAGCTGAGCAAGTCCAAATCTTTCTGAGTTTTCTATAACAATAATAGTTGCATCGCTGACATCTATTCCAACTTCTACAACAACTGTTGCTACCAGAATATCTATTTTTCCGTCCGCAAAATCGTTCATTATTCTATCTTTATCCTCTTTGCTCATCTTTCCGTGAAGGTATGCAACCTTGTATTTATAAAATTTTCTCTCAAGCTCTGAATAAAGTTCTTCAACTGACGACAGACCTTCATTATCATCTTCAATACTCGGTGCGACAACATATGCTCTATGACCTTTTTCCAGTTCTTTTCTTACTGTCGTATATGCCCGTTCTCTACTTTCCTGATTAACAGCTTTAGTAATAATTTCTCTTCTTCCTACCGGCTTTGTCCTAATTATACTGAAATCCATATCTCCAAATACTGTTGCTGCCAAAGTTCTCGGAATTGGAGTTGCGGACATTACACAAATGTTTACCCCTCTTCCCTTTTCTACAAGCTTTTTTCTTTGGTTGACTCCAAATCTGTGCTGCTCGTCCGTTATTGCCAAAGCGAGATTATGAAATGCTACATCGTCGGTAAGTACTGCATGTGTCCCTATTACGAGATCAATGTTTCCACATTTTATTCTCTCTAGGGCTTTTCTTCTATCACTTGCTTTCATTCTGCTCGTCAGAAGACATGAATGAATACCAACCTTTAATAGGTCGTTATTCAAACGCTCAAAATGCTGCTTTGCTAGAATTTCTGTCGGTACCATCATTACAGCTTGGTGACCGGCTTTAACGCATCTGAATATCGCAGCCTCCGCAACTACTGTCTTCCCGCAGCCAACATCTCCTTGTATTAATCTGTTCATCGGCCTGGCGATAGAAAGATCTCTTTCAATTTCTTGAATACATTTCTTCTGACCTTCGGTCAATTCAAAAGGCAGTGCATCTATAAATGGTTTTATCGAAATCTCCTTAACTGAAGAAATGGAAGATGTGTCCTCCAGCCTTTTTCTATTCAGCCTTATTGCTAATTGATATATCAGAAGCTGTTCGTATATTATTCTAAACTTCGCTGTTTTATAATACTGTTCATTCCTAGGAAAATGTATATTTCTATATGCGTATTCCCTACTACAAAGTCTGTTTTTTTCTACGATAGAAGTATCTATCCATTCATATCCGATATCAGATTCTTCTAAAGCCACGCCTACCCATTTAATAATATCTTTTGTTGTTATCCCAGATGTGCATCTATATACAGGAATGAAGCCTCTCATATCTCTTGAACTTCCCCTCTCAGTTATCTCTGGGTTTGTCCATACTTTGAGACCATTCCTTAGCTTCATTTTCCCGAACATAACATATTCTTTACCCACTGAAAGGCTACGCTTTAAATAGGGCATATTAAAAAAAACCGCATTGAAATTGCTGCTTTGATCTCTAAAAAAGCACTCGATAACACTCCTATTTCCGGCAAGGGGCCTTATGTTGCACTTAATGAGCTTCCCGCAAATCAGAACATCTTTATCTTCCGGAACAGTTTCTACATCCCTAAGTGTACGCCTGTCTCTATATCTTACGGGAAAATGATCTAAGATATCTTGAACTGTTTTGATGCCAATACGCTCAAGCTTTTCCTGTTTCTTTTGTCCAATGCCTTTTATTTTTGATACATTATCAGTAAGTAATAAATTCCTATGCATTCCTTCTCACAATCTCGATATTCCTCTTATTAATATAATCCGTCATTACTCCTTTTACATATATGGAAATTTTCTTCGGTTTTTCTAACTTAAACATTTCAAAATCTTCCTCGATTTTATCCATTATTTGTTCAGCAATATCCAATATTGTTTTTTCAGATTTAAGAATAACGATTATATATATTCTTATTTTAATCACACGATTTTTCTCATATACTTCAACTGCATCATAGTAATCATTGTCAATAAAGGGTGTTGGATTTTCCTTAATCGGTATCCCTTTTTTATTACAAAGGATTAGAAGATCACCCATGTCAAGAAGTTGTTTTATTATCATCTTATTAAGGGCTATCCTGTTAATTGCTATCGCTCCGAATTCATTCCTGATTGCCACAGCCATCTTCACACCTCTCTTATCCCTAAAATATTTATCTTTATTATCTGATTATATATTTTTAGCATAAAATAAAAAAGTCTTAAGCTTAAGCTTAAGACTTTTTCAGGTTTATACGCAATTAAACGGCACGGTTTACCTTGCCCGACTTGAGGCATCTTGTGCATACGGATGCTTTCCTTACTCTACCGCCATCATTGATTCTTACAGTCTGAATGTTAGCATTCCACTTTCTTCTTGTATGAATATTGGAGTGAGAAACTGCGTTTCCTGAAGCCTGCCCCTTACCACATACTTCACATTTTCTGGACATTTGCCGCACCTCCTTTTTGGTTTATTTATTATCGTGTCCATCACACGCTCAATTATAATAGCATATTGATTCAGGCATATGCAAGAACTTTTTCTTTATTTCTACACATTTGCATAGTATAATAATTTGGAATTTTCAAAACATTATATACATGTTAAATATCATGTTTTATTTTAAATAAATTTATTTAAGGATAGATACAATGAAACCAAGAAAAACAGTGCCACGCAGAAAAAAAATTATACTAATCACTGTCATGTTCTTAATTTTTGCTACATTAATTTTAGCCATTTATATAAAAAGCAGTTCCAGACTTCTCAACAAAGCAGAATATAAAGCGCTATATAAGTCAATTCAAGAAACAGAAGACACCGGTGGTTTTTCTAATCAAAAGTCTCTTAGAGAATTTATTTTGAACTGGGCTGATGAAAAAGATCTCAATTATGTTGTAGATGAACATAACAATATCATTTTCAGTTTAGATGCTATCTCCCGTAAGAAAAAGGTATCTCCAACTATTTTGTGTGTCAATTATAATTATGAAACTGCAGAAGAAAACGCGAAAGTATTAGCTACCGCTGCAATGACTGCTGCTACCGATTTAAACTCTGGCAAAAGAATTGTTATCTTTTTTGAAAATGAAAAAAATGAAGCAAAAGGATATAACGGAATAAATCCAAAATATTTTACCGATAAGTCAAAGGTAATTTATTTAGACTATGATAAATCTTCATATATTTCTACGAATTCCTATGCACAAGAACTCTCGTCAATTCAGATTCCGGCCGAACGTGAAGATATCAAATGCGATACGGCAATCAGAATAAAGATTTCCGGCATTACTCCAAAAGCAATCGATACAAATATAACTAAATTACCCAGCCCTATAAATGCTTTCCAGCAAATTCTGACAAAGCTTAAGGAGAAATCTACAATGTGTCAAATTGCTGACTTCAAGATAGAAGACCATGGACTAATGAACCCTGTTGCTCTGGATGCCACAATCTTAGTGAACTCATATTCGGTTGATTCTCTTACAAAATACATTGAAAAAAGGATCAAAGCATGGACGAGATCCTATTCGGATGAAAACAAAGACCTTGCATTTACATATGAAGTAATAGAAAATGTGGATAGTGTTGCAAACTCTGCATATACTCAGGAAACTTTTGATAAACTTACCAGTGTCCTTTATACAGTTGATGAAGGCAACTACAAATTTGAAGAAGGAGACTCTCTCCCTCCAAACAAAGAAGTTGGTGACAATTATGGGATAAATGCTATGATTGGTCTTCGTGAAGAAAATGATATTATATATCTCGACCTAATATCACAGGCATATGATCTTAAACACATGGAAATGATAACCAAAGATAATATTGCTGCCAGTGAATTATTTGGATGCACATACAATAGTTCAAAAAAAACTCCTCCTTTTATAAATACTAATAGCTCTCTTAACAGAACTATTAATATGACCTACTTAAAGGTAAATGATACCTATGGAGAAAATATCATTCTTGCATCAGATACAGACGATTATTTTACTCCTTGTGCTTATCTTCAGGAAATTAATAACAAAATGGATATCGTCCATCTAAAAATGAATTCTTCAACAGCAATAGTATTAAGCAATACTATACTCGGATACATAGAGAAAAAAGGTAATTTCCTCTCAATATAATAGAGGACTTATGTTATAATCATCAGATGAAAATTTTCATTAAATTTAGGAGGCAAAACGATGAGATCAAACAGAGATAAAAGAACAGACAGCGAAAAAGATATCGATGACTTCCTGTCTAAGTTTGAATCCCCTGTTGATGATTTGTCAGCGGACGTCCGCTCATATTTAGACGACGACTTGACTTCAACCAAAAGAGTTGCAGAAATAACCTTTTATGGAAAGGATTATCCGGACACTCGCATTGAAACACCGTCAACCGGTAGTTCTTCATCCAGTCCAGAAGAGAAAGGTTCTGTTTTGTTGAGCAGTTCCAATAAAGAGAATCCTACATACCCTTCAGAAAAACAAGAAAAGGTTTCAGCTGAAAAGAAAATTTCAAAAGAAAAACTATTTTCTCATTCAAATAAAACAAACCAGAGCTCTTCTGAATCAGAAGACTATGGTATTTCAGATAAGCTTTCTTCAAAGCTGAGCAGAGCAAAAACGAATGCTTCCGATTCAAATGTAATGAAGAAAGTAAAAAATATCGATAAGAAAAAATTGAAATCAAAGCTCTTCCTCAAGGATAATCCGCACTACGATCCTTTAAAAGGTGAAACCTTTATGCTTGCGGGCAAGAAAATAAAAAACAAACCTCAAATTGTCAGTACAAAAAAAATCGTTCGTGATGTAATTGGACTTGGTTTAGTCCTTTTTATGTGCGGTATGCTTTATGCACTCGCCTGTATCACTGTAGCTCCAAAGTTCAATTCTGAGGATATATATTCATATATCGATACATCCTCTATGGTATACGATGATGACGGCAAACAAGTTGACAGTGTTTTTTATACCCAAAACCGTAAGATTGTAGAATACAAAGACATGCCGGAAAATCTCGTCAATTCATTTATTGCTCTTGAAGATAAAACCTTCTGGAAGCATCATGGTTTTAACTGGACAAGAATGATAGGAGCCGTTCTTTCCTCATTAACAGGTAATGGACGAATCAGCGGAACCAGTACAATCACACAGCAGCTTGCACGAAATGTTTATTTGTCGGATATTAAAAGTCAGAGAAGCATAAGAAGAAAGATACTTGAAATGTACTACGCAAGTCGAATTGAGGCAAGAATGGAGAAAGAAGAAATTGTTGAGGCATATCTCAACACTATATATCTTGGCTTCGGTTGCTACGGTGTTAATGCTGCTTCAAAAACATATTTCTCCTGCGATGTTAAGGATCTCAGTCTTATTCAATGTGCGTCACTTGCTGCCCTTCCTCAAGCACCAGAGAGCTATTCATTACTCAAATATGCAGATAGCACAACTCAAGTCGGTGATGATACAAAAATTGTTCAAAGAGAGCCGGACACTATAATTACAAATGACACGGCTAAAGACCGTCGTAATTTAACTCTTGATCTTATGCTTAATCAAAAACTGATTAGTAAGGAGCAACATGATAAGTATTATGATAAACCCCTTACCTCATTCCTTAAGCCTACAATTACAACCGGATATGGAAACAATTCATATTTCCATGAGTACCTTGTTGAAACTGTTATCAATGATTTAATAAAAGAATACGATATGTCATACGAAGATGCTGAACGTATGGTTCATACAAAAGGTCTCAAGATTTACTCTACAATGGATAGTACAGCCCAGAATGCTGTTGCCGATGCTTTTAAGGATAACGATAACTTCCCTTCCGTTTCCGGTATCTATAATCAAGACAGTGAAGGTAATATTCTTAACAGTGACGGTAAACTTGCACTTTACAATTACGATAAAGACTTTAGTGAAAATGGCGATTTTACTGTTACGGCAAATGATGTAGCCTTTAACAAAGACGGCTCTGTAACCATCAAAAAGGGCAAAATGTTAAATATCTACGAAACCGAAGTTGATGGCGATACTGACTATAGCCTTGAATTTAAGACCTATTATCGAATCATTGACAATCAGCTTTACTCCATCCAAGGTGGATATATCAATATTCCAACAACATATAAGTCTCTGGATAAAAAAAGCAATCTTGTTATTTCTTCAGAATATTTTGATGACTACCAAGGAGATATGCGTAAAGACGGCAATAAGCTTATTATCACCAAGGCTGCCTATTCTCTTGCCAACAAAACGATACAGCCCCAGGCTGCAATGGCAATTGTCGGTGTAGGCACAGGTGAAATCAAGGCTTTAGTCGGTGGACGAGCCTTCCGAGGACAGAAATTGCTCAACAGAGCTCTTAATCCGCGGCAGCCTGGCTCTTCAATTAAACCCCTCGCAGTATATGGTGCCGCCCTTCAAAAGAGCTACGAACTGGCAGCAAAAGGACAAAAATGGAAGTTTACCGATTTTGGAATTGATAAGCAAGGGATTAAAGGCTGGGGAGATTATGTTACAACTTACTCCTCAATTGAGGACGAAAGAACACGCATGCAAGGCGAATATTGGCCCAACAACGTAACCCGATCATTCTCAGGAAAGAACACTTTTGTAACTGCAATTCAACAGTCAATAAATACATGTGCTGTTAAACTGCAATTGCAAGTCGGAACAGATTTTTCAGTACAACAGCTCAAAAAATTCGGCATAACAACCGTAGTAGATGATGCGAATGAATCGATTAACGATCTTAACCCTGCTGCACTTGCTCTTGGAGCTATGACAGAAGGAGTCACACCCTTGGAAATGGCATCGGCCTACGCTTCATTTCCTGCAGGCGGGCAGCTCAACTCCCCTATCTGCTATACCAAGGTTGTTGATAGAGACGGTACTGTTTTGCTCAAGGGCAAATCAAAAACTTCCGAATCCTTAAATGAAGGTGTTGCATTTATTATGACAGATGTTCTTAAGTCCGTAGTCAGGGCCAACGGATATCTGTATGTTGATAACGTGCAAGTTGGTGGTAAGACAGGAACAACCAATGACCAATATGATATTTGGTTCTCAGGCTTTACTCCAAAATATGCAGCTGCTCTTTGGATAGGAACAGATAATAACGTTGCACTTTCTTCAACGTCATTTGCATGTGCTGCACTTTGGGGAAGAATAATGAACGCAATCCCAAAAGCCAAGAAAGGTGAATACCCTTCACAACCTTCAAATGTAATACAGCAATCCGGTCATTACTTTACCAAAGGAACCGAAACAGGACTTTCTAAATACACAGGTGAGGCTGAGAGGAAAAAAGCAA
>JAAYIA010000034.1 GCA_012735145.1 Clostridiales bacterium
ATGGGAAAGACTTGTCAAAGCCTATGATGCTCTTACTCTAAGTGAAGGAATCAAGGCGAATGACTCAAGGGAAGCTATCGACATATCTTATGCCAAGAATGAGACTGATGAATTCGTACTCCCAACTGTTATCAATCCGGTCCCTATCGAAGATGGCGACTCAGTTGTATTCATAAATTTCAGACCGGACAGAGCCAGGGAGATTACAAGAGCTATTGTAGACCCTGGTTTTGATGGCTTTGAGCGTAAAGTCATTCTTAAGAACCTATGTTATATCTGTATGACAGAATACGATGCTACCATGCCTAATGTAAGTGTCGCTTTTCCTCCTGAGCCGATAGAACCGACTCTCGGTAAGACAATTGCCGATCTTGGTTTGAGGCAGCTGAGGATTGCTGAAACTGAGAAGTATGCACATGTGACTTTCTTCTTCAACGGAGGAGTTGAAGAGCCAAACATAGGCGAAGATAGAATTCTCATCAACTCACCTAAGGTTGCAACTTACGACCTTCAGCCCGAGATGAGTGCTCCTGAGGTGACTTCAACTGTAATAGATAAAATCAACAACGATGAATACGATGTATATATACTAAATTTTGCTAATCCCGACATGGTTGGTCATACAGGAGTTTTTGATGCTGCTGTCAAAGCCGTCGAAGTCCTTGACAATCTTATTGGCAAAATTGCTGATACCATTCTTGCAAAAGAAGGGCAAATTCTTCTCACGGCAGATCACGGTAACGCTGACTATATGACTGATGACAATGGCATGCCTGTAACAATGCACTCTTTATCCAAAGTGCCCCTTTGTCACATATGCAGCGAACCTATATCTTTTCGCAAAAAAACAGGTAAGCTTGCCGATATAGCGCCTACCCTTTTGACAATGATGGATCTTGAAGTTCCTGATGGAATGCAAGGTGATATTCTTATATAATCTTATCTAATATATCTATCGCCTCTAGATATCCGTCTACTCCTTTGCCGGATATTGTAGCTATGGATACATCACTTATATATGAATGTCTTCTGAAGTCTTCTCTTTCTGCTATGTCTGATATATGAACTTCAACAGCAGGAAGAGGGACTGATTTTATTGCATCTCTTATTGCAATACTTGTGTGTGTATATGCTGCGGGATTTATTACTATACCATCAAACCCTTCAAAGTATCCTCTCTGAACCTGATCGATTATTTCCCCTTCATGATTAGACTGAACGAATTCAAGTTCATTTTCTATCCCTCTATTATCCGATATATATCGGACAAGATCTGCATATGTTTCTCTTCCGTATATTTCCGGCTCTCTGATTCCAAGCAGGTTAATATTAGGTCCATTTATTATTAGCAATTTCATACAAATACCTTTCTATTCGTCTCCTGAGGAAGAATACATAGCTTTTCAGCTCATAATTATATGTTCCTCCTTCTCCCGTTTCTTCTCTTCTTTCACCAAATACCTGTGAATTAAAAATAGAAAAGTCGGACATTTTTTTATATATTGCCTCTCTTCTATGAAATAGGTTTTTCAGTCCGTTTCCACTACTGAGAGGCCTATTCTTGGTGGATAGAAGCTCGATAGGGCGTTTGATATATATTACTATTCCATTACTTCTTAGCATGTCACGATTTATCGGATTCATTATTGAACCACCACCTGTTGCAATTACAGTTCCGCATCTCTGGCTTACAGCCTTTATCACTTCTTTCTCAATGGGACGAAAATACTCTTCTCCTTTGCTCTCATCCTCAAGAACTTTGGAAATTTTTTCTCCCATTTTTTTCTCTGTTTCCAGATCGGTATCATAAAAATCCAATCCGAATTCATAAGCAAATCTTCTGAGAATAGTTGTCTTACCGCTCCCCGGCATTCCTATCGCAACGATATTAAGCTGCTTCTTAAGGATTTCTCTCTTAATCTTCGGTACAACACTTCTTTCTTCTGCATGGTCGTTCTTCCGATCGAGCCAAATATTTCTTGAACACATAGCTTGTACGATAAGCATCTCAAGACCCGATATCGTCTTACATTTTGTCAAACGTTTCGTATCCTGTAAGAATTTTGTTCTGTATGGGTTGTATATTATATCGACAGCCAGCTCAAGCCCTGCGAACATTCTCATCGCACAGTCTTCTTCTATTATCGGAGACTTATCTATGTCAGGCAGCTGTCCGACAGGTGTTGCATTTATTATAACTTCTGCATCGAAATGCTCGTACAACCTATCATATCCTATTACCTGTGTTTGATCTATGCCATTTAGAACTGCCTTCTCCGGGTTCCGAGATACCATCACAATGCTTTCGGCTTCGAGATGTTTGAGGGAATGAGCGATTGCTCGTGCAGCACCACCTGTTCCCAGTATGATGCATTTCTTGTTCTTTGCTTTGTCCCTCATCATATAGGTGAATCCATATACATCTGTGTTATATCCCTTCAACCTACCGTCATGCAACCTCTTGACAACATTGACCGCGTTTAGTTTTCTGGCACCATAAGAGAGTTCATCGAGGTATTTAATAATTTCAACTTTATACGGCATAGTTATATTGAAGCCGTCATATTCCTCGTTGCAAAGCAGTTCCTCAAGCTCAACAGCGTTCTGTGCATTCAGAAGATCGTAATCATATTCAGCAATCATATTGTGAATTAGCTTTGATCTGCTGTGAGCTGTCTCTTTTCCTATAAGCCCATATCTTGCCATTGGTTTTGCTATTCTCCTGTTACACTCCTATAATTTTCATCTTCCTGAACATATATCATCATCTGATACTCTTTGGATAAGTCTGCAAGCGTCAGGTAAAGCTTGTTAATAAATGCCGATAGCTCATCATCTTCGCTTTTTACAATTCTATCCAGCTTGGCTTTTTCCCTATCCACATCGAGAATCGGTAGCCCATTTGCTTTCTTATATTTTGCTATTGCAGACGATATTCTCATTCGTCTCTTGAATGCTCGAATAATTTCTTCATCGACATAGTCCATCTCTTCTCTGAGATTATCCAGTGTTATTATCTTATCTTCCATTCTGCGTCTCCATAATACGATCCAGTATCACCAAGGAGGCTAACGACTCTACTACCGGCAATACCCTTGTCACAATGCAAATATCATGCCTTCCCTGCACCGTTATTTCTGCTTCTTCCATCGTTGACACATCTACGGTTCGTTGTAAAATCCTTATTGATGGAATCGGTTTGAAGTACACTCGAAAACATATATCCATTCCGGTCGAAATTCCACCGCTTATACCGCCTTGGTCATTCTTATGTGTAACTATTTTTTTATTTTCCACGAAATACTCATCGTTGTTCTGTGAACCGGTTAAAGCAGAACCTTGAACACCACTGCCAAAATCAATCCCTTTAACTGATGGTATTCCAAGCATTGCATAGGCAAGTGATGATTCAAGCCCCTCAAAATATTCTCCGCCTATTCCTTCCGGCATTCCTTTGATGATGCACCTAACAGTACCGCCAAGAGAATCTCCCTTGTCTTTGATTTTCTGTATATACTCAGCTAAAGAGTCATTTGTGTCGGAATTGCCAGAGTATTCTGAGTCTATCTTAATTCCACCAATTGATTCCGCATATGCTGTAACCTCTATACCTCTGCTTGCCAAGATCTGTCTTGCTATTCCACCTGCTACGCATATACCTGCCGTCATCCTTCCGGAAAAAGCTCCTCCTCCGGGCTTTAACCCGTTCATTCCATACTTGAGGTAAGCTCCAAGGTCTGCGTGCCCCGGTCTTAATTTCGTATTTATCGAATCGTAGTCTTTTGTTATGATATCCGTATTTTCAATATGCGCTTTAATCTTATCTCCTGTTATGACAGCTTTTCTTTCTTTATCACTAAAAGAACTCTTATCGCTATCGCTAACTGTTTTGTAAGAAACTCCCTTGTCGAATACTATAACGTCAGGTTCTCGCCTTTTTGTAGAACAAAATTCCGATATGTAACTTCCGTCTCCATGTCGCCTCTGCATGAAAAGATTGAGTTCAGCAAGGTCAATTTCTGTTTCCGTTTGTATTCCGCAAATCTCTATCGACACTCTATCCCCATGAGATTCTCCCAATACCCCAAGCTTAATAATTCTGCCGTCATAATATATCAATTCTGCCACCTAGTCTTTGTATATCTTTCCAGAAACTCGGATATGACTTATTGACGCAACCGGCATTATTTATCGTCACAGGTATGTCTGTGATGGTGCTTGTCATCGCTGCAAGCATTGCCATGCGGTGATCATTTCTTACATCAATTGTCTCCTCGGTTCCTTTAATTGAGCCTCCGCTTCCCTGTATTATTAGAGAGTCGTTCTCTATTCTTAGACTTCCTCCAAGCATTGATAATATTTCTTGTATCGCTGACAACCTATCGCTCTCCTTGTATCTAAGCGTTCCAATATTGGCAATAACAGTCTCCCGTTCCCTTCCTGAAAATATGGCTCTTAATGCAACAGCCGGCACGATATCCGGATAATCGCCAAGATTGAATACAGATCTGTTTTTATTTGAGCTCAACTCGTTTTCATTGAATACATTGAGAATGTCTAATAATATCCTATCGCCTTGCAGTGAATTTAAATCAAGTCCTCTTACATCGATTCTGTCTCCGAGAATTTCGTTTGCAACAAGCCACATCCCTCCCGAAGACCAATCTCCCTCTATAACAAAACCTTTCTGTCCTATATATTTCCTGTCACCGACAATAGAATAACTAACTCCGTTTTTGGTTTCATTTCTTTCGGTATTGATACCAAACTTACTCATCACATCTCTTGTAAGCTCAATATACGGCTCTGACTTTGGTCTACCAATTGTTACTATTCTGCTGTCTCCATCAAGAACAGAAATAGCAAATAGAAGTCCTGAAATATACTGAGAGCTCATATTTCCGGGAATTTCATATACACCGGGATTAAGACTTCCTTTAACTTTTATCCTATCAGCCTCTACCGATATATCTGCTCCGTGTTTATTCAGCACCCCTACGAGGCCTGCAATCGGTCTACCCATCAAACTGCCCTCGCAGACGAGATTGACACTTCGCCCGAGTGCCGCAATCAGAGGAAGGATGAATCTCAAGGTCGTTCCGCTTTCCTTGCACAAAAGAGTTGGAGAACAGTCTTCTGCAAACGAATCCCTATGTAAAACGGTTAAGTCTTTGTTATGCAAAGCCACCAAGCATTCTTTTGTCGCTTTGATATCGTCTGACAGAAGTCCTGCAATCGTCTCAACATCCATTATATTCTTAATATCCCCACTCAAATAAGAGCATATCAGGTACCGATGCAAGATGGATTTTGATTTAACTATATCAATGCTTCCCGACATATTCTTGCAATCTATCGTAATATAGCGATTATTTTCATTCCCTATATAATAGCTATTCTGAAGCATATCTATATGACCTCTTTGATTGCCTTTGCCTTATTGATAAGAACAGCAAATTCATCGGGCGTGATTGACTGTTTCCCATCCGATAAAGCCTCCTCGGGATGGTTATGAACTTCTATCATAAGTGCATCCGCTCCTGCCGCAACGGCTGCTAAAGAGAGGGCTTTAACAAATTCCGACCTGCCTGATCCGTGACTCGGATCCACAGCGATTGGAAGATGGCTTAATTTCTTTATTGCCGGGACTGCTGCTATATCGAGGGTGTTTCTCGTATATGTTTCAAAAGTCCTAATGCCTCTTTCGCAAACAATTACATTCGGATTTCCCTCAGCAAGAATATATTCTGCACTCGTCAGAAGTTCTTTGTATGTTGCTGCATATCCTCTCTTAAGCAAAATCGGTTTCTTCGTTTTTCCAAGTGCTTTGAGAAGAGCAAAGTTCTGCATATTTCTTGATCCAACCTGAATAATATCTATATCGGCAAATAGATCGAGATTTGCCGCATCTACTATTTCAGTAACTATTGGAATACCCACCTCTTCTCTGACCCTGAGAAGCAATCTGACCCCTTCTGCTTCGAGGCCTTGGAAGTCGTAAGGAGATGTTCTCGGCTTATATGCCCCACCTCTGAGGAAATCTGCACCTGCCTTCTTAACAGATTCGGCGATACTGAATATCTGGCTTTCGGATTCAACAGAACACGGACCGGCTATTACGGTTAATCCGCCATCACCAATCCTCTTGCCTGATATTTCTATCACGCTGTTTTCTTCTTGTGTCTCTCTACCCGAGAGCATCAGTCTCTTATATCTTATTTCTTCCATTTTACCTATATGTAACAAGATGGAAACACAAGGTTTCCATCTCCAAACTCATTTTCAACTTATTATTTCAAACCCTCGGGGCGACTGTATGTAATTAGGTCCTCGGCAATTTCCTTTGCCGCTTGGCTTACTGCCCTTTCGCAGACCTCTTCAGTCAGTGAAGGCTTTCCATCGATGATGTCTCTTGCTCTTTTTGCTGCAAGTACGGCTAGCGTATACCTGCTATCGGTTTTTTCCTGAAGTGTATTTACAGATGGATAAAGTAACATGTATTATTCCCCCTTCTCGTTCTCGTAGTTTTTAATTATCATTTTGATTTTGTCGGAGACTCTGCAGCCCTCCGATGAGATGATTGCTTTGGCTTTTTTGACTGCTGTTTCAATATCGTCATTAACGATATAGTAGTCATATTCGCTGATAAGCTTAATTTCATTAAGCGCTTTACCCAGCCTCTTCTCAACAATTTCTTGTTTTTCGGTATTTCTTCCCTCAAGTCTTGCTCTCAATTCTGCTAAACTTGGCGGAAGAATAAATATCAAAACCGCTTCCGGCATTGCTGATTTAATCTGCAGACCTCCCTGAACATCGATATCAAGAATTATATTTCTTCCCTTATCGAGTCTTCTCATTATTTCATCCTTGGGAGTTCCGTACATATTCTCGAATACTTCAGCGTACTCAAGAAAGTTTTCCCTATCTATATTTGCGAGGAATTCTTCTCTCGTAACAAAGTAATAGTCCTTTCCTTCAACCTCTCCTTCTCTCGGAGGCCTGGTTGTCATGGATACAGAGAATCTAGTGTTTTCATCCTTGAGAAGATCCGCACATATAGTTCCTTTACCTGTACCGGACGGACCTGAAATAACAAAAAGTTTGCCTTGCTTGCGATTCATATGCGCCTCCTGTTCGAGACCGTATTATATCACAGCATAATATATCAATGCTATTACTACTCGATATTCTGAACCTGTTCTCTGATTTTTTCTATTTCTGCCTTAAGATCGAGCATCATAGAGGTGATTTCCTTGTCATTTGACTTGGATCCTATAGTGTTCGCCTCTCTATTCATCTCCTGAATAAGAAAATCTATTTTCTTTCCGATTGCATCATCGTCGCCCTTAAGAAATGTCCTTAGCTGTCCAATATGGCTTTCCAATCGTACAAGCTCCTCTGTTATATTGGATTTGTCTGCAAATATGGCAGCTTCCATAGCTATTCTTTCTTCTGTCAGCTCTGCAGTCCCATCGAGAAGCTCCTCGATTCTCGCTTTGAGCTTGGTAGCATATTCAGCTTGGAGCTTGGGAGCTCTTTCTTCGATTTTTTCTCTTATGCCGGATATGATATCGACTCTGACGGATATATCCTCTGCAAGCTTTTCTCCCTCGACTTCTCTCATACTGCAAATATCATCAACTGCCTTTTCTGTAGCTGAAATAAAGCATCTTACCATCTCATCTTCATCTTCCTCTGCAGGAACTACAGTTATGATATCAGGCATTTTTGCAAGAAGCGAAAGAGAAATTTCATCCTCGTATCCGTCTCTGAGTGTACTGTTCATCTCTTTAAGTGCATCATAATACCTACTTGCAAGACTCATATCCAGTCTGATATCTATATCGCTTTTTCCAAAAGTATCGACACTTACAGCTACTTCTATTTTCCCTCTTGATACTTTGTTTTTAATAATAGATTTAATCTTCTCTTCTGCAAAGGAATACTTTCTTGGCATCCTAACATATATATCGCAGTAGCGATGATTTACCGATCTTATTTCAACGGTTATACTTCTAATCTCATCTGTATATTCGCCTCTTCCAAAGCCTGTCATACTTCTTATCAAATTATATGCCCCCTGATTTACTATCTACTCTTAAGCTACTTTAACAATAACTTGGAAATTCTATCCACTCTTTCAACGTGTTTTATCATATTCTCGACTCTTTGGATATACACCCCATCCATCCAATCGGCTAAAAACTTTTCACCGAAAGAAGCCTTCCCTCCGCCGGTGAGAGGACCTAGGACCTTGTCCTTTTTAACAGCACTCTCTTCTCTGCCGACCCATTCCGACATTTTACGAATTAGTTCTTCTATACCTTCGCCGCGATATTGCCCACCTATCTCGAGGCCTCTACGGTATAGGAAACGCCTCGATTTTACCTTGACGATTGTAGGCTTATAATTCGTCTTGAATTTAATCTCTTCTGCAAAAGGATGTGTTGTTTTTATAATCACGTAGCAATCATAATGCCATTCAACTTTTGCATACATGTCCTGCATTAGATTCCTGCGATTGAAGATATCTTGCTGTCCGGTTTGCCCACTTTTTTCAAACCACATTTCTTCAACTTCGAGCACAACATCCTCTACTTGGTCAAAATCAATAACATAAGGATTCTTTTCCTTGAAAGTTTCTTCCGGGCCTTCTACTACGACGAACTGTCTCTTCTCCTTATCAAAGATAAACTGCATGGCCGATTCATACTTCTTAACGCCCCATGCTTTGGTGACATTGAAATCTTCGAGCTTCTTCTTGTTCTCTTCTTTTGCCTGAATTTCTTCTGCGCTTATTTCTTTTTTTCTTGAGAATAAAGCCATTTTGCACCTCCCGCCATATATGGTGTGTTTCTTGCACTTTACCTTGCATCGTATTTTTATTTTATCCTGTTCTTGCAATTAAATTTATTAGTTAATTATACTACATATCTTAATTAAATGTGAGTCTTCATTATACAACGATTGAGTGTGTGGTATAGAAGTGATATGATTTCTTAGGATTATATTCTTTGGGAACAATTTGTATAGAACCTTAATATTAAGAAACAGGTATAAAATGGCTTACGACGGAATAATAACTTATGCGATAACTAAGGAACTGCGAGAGAAAATCCTCCTTGGCAAGATAGAGAAAATTTATCAACCCGGATCAGAGGAGATTCTGATTCATTTGCATACAAGAAATGGAAATTTTCGCCTTTTCATTTCCTGTAATAACCAATCGGCAAGAGTCTGCCTTACTGATAACAAATACGAAAATCCGGACAGTCCTCCCGTATTCTGCATGCTGCTCAGAAAACACCTTCAAGGCGGCAGAATAACAGATATCAGGCAAAAGGATTCTGAAAGAATAATTGAAATAGATATTGAAGCGCAAAACGAGCTCGGTTTTTCGACTTGTAAAAGACTTATTATTGAGGTTATGTCCCGACACAGCCATATTGTCCTAATAGATATGGAATCAGGCAAGATTATAGATTCAATTAAGAGAATCTCTATAGATGTGAACAGATATCGCCAGCTTCTGCCGGGCATTGAATATAAGTATCCTCCGGAACAGGACAAGCTACCATTCAAGAAAGTTGGAAAAGACACTTTGCTTCCTCACGATGAGAAAGCGATAATGAGTAGAGTCGGTGGTATTTCTCCTGCAATAGCTTGTGAAATGCTCTCTTATTGCCTAAACAAATCAGATGTCTCCATTAAATCGACGAGACCTGCTGCGAGATTATGCGAGATAATAGATTCTGTTGAAAACGGAACATTCACTCCCATTATATACTTTGACACAAACGACCTACCTATAGAATTCCATCTATCGGATCTAAGTGAGTATGAAGATCTCCAATCTAAAACATTCACAGGCATTAGCGAATGTGCCGAGTATTTCTATTATCATCGTGATGTCTCCAATATGATCAGACAAAAATCTATGCCACTCATCAAAATTGTCAGCACAGCTATCAACAAGGCCCATCTCAAGAAACAGAAGCTGAATGAGGACCTTCTTAAGGCCGAGAACTCAGATAAATACCAGCTCTACGGAGAGTTAATAACTGCAAACATACATAGTATAAAAAGCGGAGATAAAATTACACAAGTCACCAATTATTACGATAATAAGCCCATAAACATTCCTCTCGACGAAAAATTAAGTCCGGCAAAAAACGCACAAAAGTATTTTAAGAAATACTCCAAGGCAAAAACAGCTATTCACGAGAAAAAAATTCAATTGCATGATAATAACAATGATTTATCATATCTTGAATCCGTACTTCTTAATATCGAAAATGCCGATACGATTGCGGAGCTGGATGTTATAAGAGAGGAGCTGCGTGATACAGGATATGTCAAAAAACGTGCCAAATTCTCCAAGAACAAAAAAAGGACAAAACCCAATCCGACAAAATACACTCTCTCTGATGGAACTACGGTTCTGGTAGGTCACAACAATATCGAAAACGACTATCTTACGACAAAGCTCGCTGACAAAACAGACATATGGATGCATGCGAAGGATATCCCGGGTTCACATGTTATTATCAGACTGGAACGAGAACGTACCTTAGAGAACCTCCCTGCTGATATAATATACGAGGCAGCGTCTATTGCCGCCTATCACAGCAAATCAAGAGACAGCGAAAATATTCCTGTTGACTATGTTCCGGTAAGATATGTCAAAAAACCAAGTGGTGCAAAGCCTGGCATGGTAATCTTCACAAACAACCAGACCGTGTATGTTTCGCCAAAACTACCCGACGATACCAACAATAATATTAATTAAGAATTTCTTGAATGTTAATTAAGAATTTCTTGTACAAAATATATTGTTTATTGTATATATAAAAAAATCAGAATTCACAGATAGGTATAACAAGTTTTTATAGAAAAGGTAAAGGAAAATAAATAAATGATAACACTATATCCAATAATAGCTGCAGTTATAATTGTACTGGATCAGCTTACCAAATTTATTGTAAGAACCGGCTTGAATCCCGGCGAAAAAATATATATCATCGGCGAATGGTTCAGCATTACCTTTGTCAAGAACACCGGTGCTGCATTCAGCATGTTTGCCGGCAATAAATTCGTAACTATTGCCCTGACATCTGCCCTTATTCTTGCATGCCTCATATTCATAATCTACGAAATAAAAGACGATGGTTCACGCTTTTTATCGATATGCCTGACTTTTATTCTTGCAGGGGGAATAGGAAACCTTATGGACAGAGTGATAAGAGGATATGTAACTGATATGCTATCATTTGGAAGCTTTCCTGTTTTCAATGTTGCAGATATATTTGTAACATGCGGATGCTTTCTCACGGTCATATACATAATGTTTCTGAATAAAGAGAAAACTTCTACAAGTAATTCTGACGACGAATCAAAAGGTGAAGTCAATTCAGAATACAAGCCCGAATCTAATAAAAATTCAGAATTCAACCAATCAAACGGAGACCAGAATGAATAATGAAGTTCTAATCTTCAATGCACTAACTGAAGATATCGGTATAAGACTTGATGCTTTTATAGGGATGAACGCTGAGGATCTTTCAAGAAGCTATGCCGTTCAACTAATCGAAAACGGTCTGGTTACAGTCAACAACAATACTGTAAAATCCAAGAAGTTCAAGATATCCGCCAAGGATGAGGTTCGTGTATCAATTCCCTATACCGAAAATTTTGTAGTACAGCCAGAAAATATTTCTCTCAATATCGTATATGAAGACAATGATATTCTGGTCGTAAATAAGCCGCGCGGAATGGTTGTTCACCCTGCTCCCGGGAATTACACAGGTACATTAGTCAATGCACTAATCCACCACTGCGGAAAATCTCTATCGGATATTAACGGTGCATTGAGGCCGGGAATTGTTCATAGAATAGATAAAGACACCAGTGGTCTACTCGTAGTCGCAAAGAATAACTCGTCACATGAGGTTCTCGCTTCTCAATTACAGGAACACTCTATAACAAGAGAATACACAGCTCTCGTCCATGACAATATTAGAAATGATGACTTTATAATAGACGAACCTATAGGTCGCGATGAAAAAAATCGATTGAGAAAGTCTGTCAACGGCTCATCTCCAAGGGAAGCAGTCACCCATATTAAGGTGAAAGAAAGATTTTCAAAATTTACTCTTGTAATTGCCCGATTAGAAACGGGCAGGACTCATCAGATAAGAGTTCACATGGCATATATTAAGCATCCCCTTGTTGGCGATCCTTTGTATGGGCCAAAAAAAGCTCCCACCAAGATTGAAGGAGTCGCCCTGAATGGGCAGCTGCTTCATGCGGGAACTTTGGGTTTTATTCATCCATCAACAGGAAAATATATTGAGTTTACAGCTCCTCTTCCGGAAACCTTCAGCACTATTCTTGAGAAACTTCGTCAGCAGGTATAAATCTTAGAGCTGCAGAGTTTATGCAATATCTCAATCCTCCTTTATCTTTGGGGCCGTCTGTAAATACATGTCCGAGGTGAGAGCCTGAGTTGCTTCTTACCTCTGTTCTTACCATTCCAAAGCCATAGTCAGCCCTTTCATTAACCGCTTCAGCAGTTATAGGTC
>JAAYIA010000035.1 GCA_012735145.1 Clostridiales bacterium
AGATTCGAACTCGCGACCCTCGCCTTGGCAAGGCGATGCTCTACCCCTGAGCCACTTCCGCATATTTGGTCGAGGGAGATGGATTCGAACCATCGAAAGCTGAGCTACCGGATTTACAGTCCGCCCCCTTTAGCCACTCGGGAATCCCTCGAATATTGGAGCTGATGGAGGGAATCGAACCCCCAACCTGCTGATTACAAATCAGCTGCTCTACCGTTGAGCCACATCAGCATACTGGCGACCGAGAACGGGCTCGAACCGTCGACCTCCAGCGTGACAGGCTGGCATTCTAACCAACTGAACTACTCGGCCTCATTTGGTGGGCGCTATAGGGCTCGAACCTATGACCCCCTGCTTGTAAGGCAGGTGCTCTCCCAGCTGAGCTAAGCGCCCATCATTTTTGACGCTCGTTCATATTACCACACGTTTCAGGAGGTGTCAAATGATTTTAACCCGAATTTTCCCTTTTTCTTTTTTTCTTAAATTTGCCTTGCCTGCAGTCAAATCTAACACCATTGAAACCACTTTTTCTTCATCTTCTTTCAAGCATTGCAGGGTTACTTTAACATTATCTGTATATTCGATATTGATAATTTTAAATATGCCTCCAGTTTCGAGATTCTTAAGTTTTGAAAGATAAGAATAGTCGAGTGTATATATCATTATGCATGACTCCATAACATTGCATACACCAGCTGCTTCCAATCCGAGCTTGGCAGCAGCAGTATATGCTCTTGCCAATCCACCCGTTCCAAGTTTAACGCCTCCAAAATATCTGGTAACAACAACGACAAGATTTGTAAGTCCCTCGTCTGCTATCATTTTCAGTATAGGAAGTCCTGATGTCCCACTTGGCTCACCGTCATCACTCGCCCACTGTATCTCTTGCTTATTCCCACATATTATAGCAGGTACATTATGAGTTGCATCCTTATAATTATTCTTTATTATATTTACAAATTCCTTGGCTTCTTCGTAGGATTCCACGGGCTGAACATGGGCAATAAATCTTGACTTTTCGATTACATATTCAGCCTCACCTACTTTATATGCCGTTCTAAATAAATACATATTATAAAATATACTTATCTACATCTACTTCTTTAATTTTCTTTTGGAGCTTCTTCTGTACCTCTGCCCTATCTATGATAATATCATTAACTTCAGAATCTGGTAAACTGTAAGAAATATCCTCAAGAAGTATCTCAAGAATTGTATGGAGTCTCCTTGCCCCTATATTCTCGGTTTGCTCATTCATAATATATGCAAGGTTCGCAATCTCATCTATAGCATCTTCTGTAAAGTCGATTGTTATACCTTCTGTTTCCAACAATGCCTTTTGCTGCTTTATAACAGCATTTTGCGGAACTGTCAGGATTTTCTTAAAATCCTCTTTATCAAGATTTTTGAGCTCTACACTTATAGGGAATCTGCCTTGAAGTTCCGGTATCAAGTCTGATGGCTTTGACACATGAAATGCTCCGGCACCAATAAAGAGCATATAGTCCGTTTTGACAGGTCCGTACTTAGTATTAACCACAGAACCTTCCACTATAGGAAGTATGTCTCTCTGGACACCCTCTCTTGAAACATCTGCTCCCGATCTCATTGTATTGCCTGATGTAATTTTATCTATTTCATCTATAAAAACAATTCCATTTTGTTCGGCGTTTTCTAGTGCTTCATCCGTAACTTGATCCATATCGACAAGCTTCTGTGCTTCCTGTTCAATAAGAATTTTTCTTGCATCCTTAACCTTGCACTTTTTCCTCTTGGTTTTTTTTGGCATCATATTTTCGAAAATATTACCTATAGCTATCATACCCTCATTTTGAGCGTCTAGCTGATTTGTTTTAGGAACATCATCTACCTCTACCTCAATAACTGTTTCCTCAAGCTGACCTTCTCTTAGTTGTTTTCTGACCTGTTCTCTTGCCATCTGAATATCAGAGAATTGCTCGCTGGATTCATATTCCTTCTTCTTACTCTCCTCATATTCTTCTTTTTGAGTTTTGTATCCGGGATCTCCAAAAATATTTCCAAGCTGAACACCGCCTTTTTTCTTTTCGCTGGAGTCTCCGGGGATTATCGCTTTGATTATTATATCCTCAGCAATTTTCTCGGCTGTATCTGCATTTTCATCTATCCTCTTTTGCTTACTCAAACGCATTGAAGCTTCCACAAGGTCTCTAATCATTGAGTCCACATCTCGACCAACGTATCCAACTTCTGTGAACTTGGTTGCCTCCACCTTGACAAAAGGTGCATCCATAAGCTTCGACAGTCTTCTTGCAATCTCTGTCTTTCCAACTCCTGTAGGTCCCATCATTAAAATATTCTTAGGAGTTATCTCTTCCTTCATTGTTTCAGACAGCTTAATTCTTCTATAGCGATTTCTTAATGCAATTGCTACACGTTTCTTTGCTTCATCTTGACCTATTATGTATTTATCGAGCTCCGCCACAATCTGCTTAGGAGTCATGTTTTTGATATTCTCTGCCATAATCCCCTCCTTTTATAGTTTCTCTACAGATATATTCCCGTTAGTATACACGCAAATATTTGAAGCTATTTCGAGAGATCTTCTTACTATAGACTCTGCATCTAGGTCTGTGTTCTCATACAAAGCGACGGCCGCAGCATATGCATAATTCCCGCCTGAACCAATCGCAACAACATCCTTATCAGGCGCAATAACTTCTCCTGTACCTGAAAGCACAAGAAGATCTTCCTCATCAGCAGCAATCATAAGCGCCTCAAGGTTTCTCATTGCTTTGTCACCTCTCCAGAACTGTGCAAGATCAACTGCAGCTCTTTTTAAATTTCCTGCATGTTCTTCTAGTTTATTTTCAAACTTGTCGGTCAGTGCAAAAGCATCAGCTACAGAACCGGCAAAACCGGTAAGAACTTTATCGTTATATATTTTATTTACTTTCTTTGCACCGTTTTTCATGATGGTTGTTTCCCCCATCGTAACCTGACCATCACCGCCTATACAAATATCTCCGTTCGGTCTTTTTACGGCACAAATCGTTGTTGCGTGAAATTTTGTCATCTTATTTCTCCTTAAAACTACACTCTGGATTTGAACATTTTTTTATCTTATTCTTGCCCTTTGTCTGAACCACCATTGATCCACATATTGGACAGAATTCACCCGTCGGCTTATCCCAATATGATACATCACATTCGGGATATCCGCTACAACCGTAAAATATCTTCCCTGTCTTTCTGCTTTTTCTTTCAATAATATCTTTTCCGCATTTAGGACATTTCACACCAATTGTCTTAACTATTGGTTTTGTATTCTTGCATTCAGGATATCCTGTACATGCAAGGAATTTCCCGAAGCGTCCATCTTTAATTGCCATCGGCCTTCCACAAAGCTCACAAATCTCATCAGAAAGTACAACTTCTTTTTCAATTCTTTCAACTTCTTGCTCTGCTATTTTGAGTTCTTCACTGAAATCCTTATAGAAAACTTCTATTACTTGCTTCCAATCTCTCTTTCCAAGTTCTATTAAGTCGAGGTTATCTTCCATTTCACCAGTAAAATCAACATCAACTATATCAGCAAAGTAGACCTGCAAAATACTGATTACATCAAACCCAAGCTTGGTTGGTACGAGAGTTTTTTTCTCTCGTTTAACATATTTTCTTGCAATCAATACAGAAATAATAGATGCATATGTGCTTGGTCGGCCGATATTCTTATCTTCCATCTCTTTAACCAACCCTGCTTCTGTATACCTTGAAGGTGGTTGAGTAAATTTCTGTTCAGTTATTAAATTTAGCAATTCCAGAACATCACCCTGTTCAAGTTCGGGTATTTTAATTTCTACATCTTTATCTCCGGTAACATAGATTTTTTTCCATCCGTCAAACATCAACCTAGATCCAGTTGCCTTAAATTCATATTTGCCATTTTCAATTGATATAGCTAGAGTGTCATACTTTGCAGCTGACATCTGTGAAGCAAGAAATCTTTTCCATATTAAATCGTACAATTTATATTGATCTGTAGTCAAAGAGTCCTTGATATTTTGAGGTTCAAGATTTACATCTGAAGGTCTAATTGCCTCATGAGCATCCTGAGTCGCTTTATTCTTATTAGAGAAAACATTGTTATGACTGTAATTCTCTCCGAATTTATCGTTAATATATTCCTTTGCAGAAAACTTTGCTTGTTCAGAAATTCTTACAGAATCTGTTCTTATATAAGTTACCAGTCCTCTTGGACCAATCCCCTTGATATTGACGCCCTCATAGAGTTGCTGTGCTATCTGCATTGTCTTGGCAGTTTGGAAGCCTAACTTAATAGAAGCATCCTGCTGTAAACTTGATGTAGTGAAAGGTGCATAAGGCTTACTTTGTCTTTTCCCCTGTTTAACCGACTTTACAAGAAAGCTTCCGGTCGATAAATCATTCTTAATGCTGTTTGCCTGATCCTCAGATGATACCTTAGCTTTTTTCCCATTTATCTTTGAGAGTTCTGCTACAAAACCATCTCGAAAATCAGCTGCAATATACCAGTATTCCTCTGGAACAAAGTTAATGATTTCATTTTCTCTATCACATATTAATTTGAGGGCTGCTGACTGAACTCTTCCTCCTGAAAGACCTCTTGATACTTTTTTCCATAACAGTGGACTGATTTGATAGCCTACAAGTCTGTCCAGAACTCTTCGAGCTTGTTGTGCATCGACCAAACTACTATCAATCGGTCTAGGACTGTTTACGGCCTCACGAACCGTTTCTTTGTTGATCTCATTAAAAATAACACGACAGTCTGTGCTTGGATCAATTCCAAGAAGAAAAGCAAGATGCCAAGAAATTGCTTCTCCTTCACGGTCAGGGTCAGTAGCAAGTAAAACTTTCTTCGCTGTCGCCGCTTCTTTCTTGAGTTCTCTGATCTTTTCTGCCTTACCACGAATATTAATATATTCAGGCTCAAAATTATTTGAAACATCAACACCAAGACGACTTTTTGGAAGGTCTCTTAAATGTCCTACTGAAGCATTTACTTTATATTTACTTCCAAGATATTTACTTATTATTTTTGCCTTTGAAGGTGACTCCACTATAATAAGAGTTTTATCAGATACCTTCTTAGTCTTGGATGCAGTCTTCTTTTTCGGTGTCTGTGCTGTTTTTTTTGTTGTTTTCTTTTCTGTTTTATCTTTTACAGTTTTTGCCATCAAAATCTTCCTTTATTATATATTTAGCTTACGATGACATACTTTACTATATGAAGCGGTCATTTTGCAAGGTGTATTTGTCCTGCCGACGATACAACTATGCCCTTAATTTCTAATATTGTTATCAATGCACTAATGGATGCCGGGGTCTTACCTGTCTCTTTTGATATAATGTCTACGGACGCTCTGCCATATTTTCTCAATGCTGCAACAACAATCTGTTCGTCTTCATCAAGCTTCCTTTCCTCTGTCGTATAGTCTAAGGGCATTACCCCAAGTTCTCGTATCAGATCGTCTATTATAATTAACGGTGTTGCCCCATCCCTAATTAATAAATTACTTCCCATACTGAACTGGCTATTGATATTACCCGGTACCACAAAAATTTCTCTGCCTTGATCAACCGCATGTTGTACCGTTATCAATGCTCCACTGTTAAAGTTTGCTTCTACAACTACAAGCATTTCACTAATACCGCTTATTATTCTGTTTCTCGCAGGAAAAGTATAAGGCCTTGCTTCCTCAAATGGTTCATATTCGCTTACTATAAGTCCTCCTGTTTCCAACCCGCATTCCATCAATTGAAAGTTTCTTCTTGGTGTCATCTTCGCAATACCGCTTCCAAGGACACCAATCATTTTACCACTCGCTTCCAAAACTCCTTCATGAGCAAAGCTATCTATACCTAATGCTAATCCGGAAACAACGGGTATTCCTGTTTCTCCGAGTCTTTTTCCAATCATCTTCGCTACATTCTTCCCATATATAGTAAATTTTCTTGAACCTACAACCGATACACTTTTTAACTCAAGAAGTGAAATGTCTCCTGTACAATATAACTGTTTTGGTGGGTTGGGAATTTCTCTAAGCTTACTAGGAAACAACTCTGATTCGCTATCTATTCTAACTGTTCTTATTATTAAATTTGTATCCATTTTCTATTCTTTAATTCACTGTTTTAACTTTCAATTGATACTGCTTACCGCTCTATAACTTAAAGCTTCTGCAATATGTTCCTCTCTGATTCTCTCACTTTCATCCATGTCCGCTATAGTTCGAGCAACCTTTAATGTTTTATTGCATGATCGCGGGGAAAGCTTGAGTTTTTTATATGCGTCCTTCATTAAACCCTCTTCATTAGCTTCAAGCTTGCAAATGAATGAAATATCTTTATCCTTAATATCAGCATTCGATATATCTCTTCCTTGCGATCTGCTAAATTCAATTCCTTTGGTTATATCCCTTCTCATCTTCTCTGAGCTAAGGGCTTTCTCTTTATCAATAAGCTGATTGTAATTAACGTGTTCCATTGAAATTCTTAAGTCTATTCGATCTAAAATTGGTCCGCTCAGCTTCCTCCTATACATATCAAGTTGTACTTGAGAGCATGTGCACATCCTATCTTCATCACCATAATATCCGCATTTGCATGGATTTGCGGCCATAACCAACTGAAAATTACACGGGAATTTGTACGCCTGTCCTTTTCTAAAGTGAGTAATGCTTTTTTCCTCCATTGGAATTCTCATCATATCAATTAGTTCACTTTTAAATTCACAAATTTCATCAAGAAAAAGAACGCCGTTATGTGCAAGGGATATTTCTCCCGGTATCGGATACACTCCTCCTCCAAATAGCCCGGCTTTTCCTATTGAATTATGAGGATTCCTAAAAGGTCTATCTATGCAAACACACCCATCTTTATTATTCCTACCTGAAACAGAATTTATTATTGCCGTTTCTATCAGTTCGTCTCCTGACATCGGCTGCATAATAGTTGGTATTCTTTTTGCAAGCATGGTTTTTCCGCATCCCGGACTTCCAACCATCAAAAGCCCATGCCGTCCACATACTGCGACGCTAATTACTCTCTTTGCTGCTTCTTGGCCTTTAATATCTTTAAAATCCATACCATCTAAATTTACTATTTTGTTAAATTTGTAATCCAATTCAACCTCTGCAGGGGTATATTCAAAATTTGAATTAATAACTTCTATACATTCGTTAAGTGTATTAACCGGAATAATTTGAACTCCTTCAGCTAGAATTGCTTCTGCATAATTTGATGCAGGAACTATTATTTGTTTAAGTTGTGTTTTTGCCAAGCAAAACACCATTGGTAAAACAGAATCGATTCCTACAACCCTTCCGTCAAGTGAAATTTCTCCAATTATTCCACAGCTTGAGAGTTTATCTTGATCAATATACTTCGACGAAGCCAGCATACATACTGCAATCGCCAAATCCAAACCACTGCCATTTTTTCGTATGTCGGCAGGAGTAAGATTTACTGTTATCCTTCCATGTGGGTAGTCGAATCCCGAGTTAATTGTAGCGCTCTTGATTCTCTCTTTAGATTCAATAACAGTTGTCGATGCTAACCCTACTATGTTCATCTGCGGAAGTCCTCTTGTAATATCAGTTTCAACAGAAACTTTTCTTCCCTCCACTCCAATACATACTGCCGAATTCACTTTACTGAACATCTTCTCTTACCTACATACAATCTTCTACCAAATTTGCAACTATCTCATACACGTCAAAGGAAACATCCTTCCAATACATTCTTCTTTGATTAAGATACTGTTCAGCAACCCTTCTCATACTCCTTTTTTTCTCCTCAGTTATCGAATCTGATGGATATCCATAGTCAAAGCTCGTTCTCGTCTTGACTTCAATAAAGTGTAAACGTCCATCTTTTCGTGCAATTATGTCAGCCTCTCCCATCTTGGTCCAATAATTTTTCTCCATGATTTCGTACCCGGTGTTCTCTAGCATTTTAACTGCAAATTCTTCTCCCCTGTCCCCGATGTTTTTTCTGTATCTCATCGTAATTCTCCTTTTTATAAAAACATTGAAAATTCGCTTTTCTAAAGGCTATCACCAAGGATTCATTTAGTCTAACCATTAAAGAACTAAAAACAACATTATTCTCTTTATTTTTTAAAATAAAAAATGCACTGTTTCTCTATTTAAGAAACAGTGCATTTTTCAAAATTTATAATCTATTCGCAGGAACTATTATAGTACAAACTTTTCTATTGCGATCGCAACACCATCCTCATCATTTGTCCCTGTAACATAATCCGCATACTCTTTAGTCCCTCCCCATGCATTGCCCATAGCGATGCCTAATTTGGCATATTCAATCATCTGAATATCATTAGGGGCATCTCCACATGCCATAAGCTCATCCCTCGAAATTCCTAAGATATCCATAAGTCTCACAAGTGCGTTCTTTTTAGTTGTATCAGGTCCCCCTACTTCAAGGTTATTCTTAAAAGACGATGTTATGCTTGCTTCGTTTATTGCCTCAACTTGGCCCCTTGCTAATTCGAGTGCCTCCAAAGAATAAAAGCAAATATTGATGTTATCAATTCTTGAGATATTATCTATCATAAACGCTTTGATGTCATGAACAGGTTTTCTGCTCCATAGAACATACGCCGTGTTCCTATAAGCGCAACCGTGCTCTTTAATATAATTGAAATATTCTTCATCTATATATGCTTGTCCTTCAAAAAAAATCTCTAATTGAATGTCAAGTTTGTCAGTCAAATCTGACACCTGTCTTACCGCTGTTTCCGATAAATATTCACTATATATCGATTCACCTGTACTGAGATCAATAATATGTGCGCCATTTGATGTAATTGCGTATTTTATTCCTTCAATATCTTTAATAGAATCAGGGAGAGAAGTAAAAGCTCTCCCTGTAGATATTATGACTTCAACACCTCTCCTTATAGCTTCCTCAATCACTTCTTTGTTGCGATTGGAAAGCTGGGCAGCACTATTAAATGTCGTCCCATCGAGATCCAGTGCTATCATTTTTATCGGATATTTTTCTTTTGTACTATTTGTTTGTCGTTGCATTTTATTATCTCTTGATTTATAATTGCGAAGTTATAGAATTGCTTTTAATACTTATAAACATTATATACTTAATTAGAGGTCATAACAATGAAGATAGCAATACTAGGTGCAGGCAAGCTCGGAATTAATGTCATGGAAACTCTTTTGGATGGTGACTATGATATTTCTGTCGTTGACATAAATGAAGAAAAGATAAACAGATTAAGTCAAAGTTACGATATCATGACTTACACAGGGGATATCCGAACTATCGAAACATTGAATAATATCAATATTGATTCCTTTGATTTTGTACTCTGCTGCACATCTTCAGATGATATTAATATCATTGCTGCTTCGTTTGCAAAAGCCTTGGGCTGCAAAAAATCCGTCGCTCGTGTTACCGATCCTGAACATATGAATCAACTCGATTTGATATGCCATAACTTCAATATTGATGCCGTAATAAGCCCTGATATGCTAATCTCCGCTGAGATATATCATTACCTTGTTGAGAAATATGCTATTACAAGTGGCATATTTACAACAAATAAAATAGCAATGGTAGAGGTCGAAGCTGCCAGAGATACTAGACTAATCAATATGCCTATAAATGAAATTAGAATTACCTTTCCTAATTTACTTGTTGCAGGTATTTCCAGACTCGGCAAAATCATCATACCTAATGGTCACGATATTATACTCAAAGATGATCTTCTTTTTCTGGTTGGTGAAAAAGCAAACCTTTTCAAGTATGCCAAAAAAATTCGTAAACGTAAAAAATTTGCTGATGTTAAAAAAGTAATGATTGTCGGAGGAGGCAGAACCGGGTTTTACTTGGGAAAAAGACTTTCAGAATATGGTGCCTTTGTAAAGATTATTGAAAAGGATGAAAAGAGGTGTAGTTATCTTAGTGATCATCTTAAAAATGTAATGGTTCTTAACAGCAATGGAACTGATATCCCAATGCTTGAAGATGAAAACCTAGATAAAATGGATGCTTTTGTATCAGTAACCGGCTTTGACGAGGAAAATCTCCTGCTTGCTATAGCAGCAAAAAATCACGGTGTTGAAGATGTAATTTCCAAGATCAGCCATGAAAGCTATGATGAGCTTATTACTAAACTTGGTATAAACATGGTTCTCAACCCTCTTGACATAAGTACAAGCGCTATATTAAGGATGATTAACGGTTCAGATCGCGTATTATCTACTGTTATGCTGCAGGGACAAGCGGAGCTCCTGGAGATATATATTGATGAAAATATGAATATTATAAATACCCCTATTAAAAATCTTAATCTACCCGATTATTCTCTTTTTGCAGCAATAACTCGTGGCAGAGAAACCATAATTCCAAAAGGAAATGATGTATTAAAGCCCGGCGATCACCTAACGATTCTCTATCTTATTTCTCATAGAGGCTTTATTGAAAAATTATTCCGATCAAACAGTATACTGGATATCATTTTATAAGAAACAACTTTTACCATATAAATTTTCAAAAAAAGGAACGCGTTATGAGCGTTCCTTTTAACTTGCAATTAAAACTACTGGGGTCTAGACTTATAATTCCGAAGTTGTTTCTTCTTTTTCCTCAACAACTTCTGCAACATCTTCAATCGCTTCTATCTGCACAGGCTCTCCATCTACCTCAGCTGTCACAGCATCCGAAGCTTCTTCAACATCTTCGACATCACTTGGAACAACTTCTTCCTCTTTTGGTAACGTTGCTTTAATGCTTAAACTGATTCTCTTCTTATCAGGATCTATCTCCATTATTTTAACGTTAACAATCTCTCCTAATTTAAGTTCCTCGAAAACATTTTCAACTCGTTTATTTGCAATTTCTGAAATATGTACAAGTCCATCAAGACCGGCTTCCAGTTCAACGAATGCACCGTATTCTTTAATCTGTACAACTTTTCCTTCAAATACATCACCAATTTGATACTTATCTCCCACAAGAGTCCATGGTTCCGCCTGTGTTTGCTTAAGACCGAGCGAAATCTTTCCTTTCTCTTCATTAAGAGAAAGAATTTTCACATTTATTATGTCTCCAATGTTAAGAACTTCGTCAGGATGTTTGAGTTTACCCCATGAAATCTCTGAAATGTGGAGCAGGCCATCAACACCTCCGATATCAACAAAAGCTCCGTAATCAGTAAATCTCATGACCTTACCTTCAACAATGTCGCCAACATTAAGATTTTGCCAAATCTCAGCTACAGATTTGCGTTTTTCATCAATCAATACGGCCTTCCTTGAAAATACTGCTCTGTTACGCTTGGTGTCGACTCTAATAACTTTCACATCCATCGTCTGTCCAATAAACTCATTAGCACTCTCAACATACCTATCTGATATCTGAGACATTGGAATGAATCCTGTGATTTCTTTGTAAGCTGCTATTACCCCTCCATTTACGGCCCTTGTAAGTTTTACAGAGATATTCTCTTTATTCTCCATTGCATCTTCAAGTTCAGCATAATTTTCAACAGCTACCAATCTTTTTTTAGAAAGAAGGATTCCTCCTTCACCTTCATCAGACTTAATAACCTTAGCTTGAATTTCGTCTCCTACACTAAATAAATCAGAGAGCTTCTGACCTTCTTCAAGTGCAACCTCATCAATTCTAAGGATACCATCCTTCTTGCAACCCATATTGACAATAACTTCATCATCTCTAACCTGGTCTACCTTACCATCAATTACATCACCCGGCTTTGGTAAGCGCAGAGATTTTTCAATGCCATCCAAAAAATCCATCATTGGATTTTGTTCAACATTGTTTGTGACATTCTCGCTCATACTAGCAATAACCTCCTTAATAATCCATTCGGGCGTAGAAGCACCCGCTATTATTCCTATTATATTATATTTCTTAACATCATTCAATAAAGAATTGCTCGCATTTTTAATAAAAATACTGTTTTTGCAGTTATTCTTTGCGATTTCATATAGTTTTGCCGAATTTGAACTATTAGGATCACCAACAACAACCATAATATCAACTTTTTTGGCGAGCTCCTCACATGCTTTCTGCCTATTTCTTGTCGCATTACAGATGGTATTTCGAATATCGTACTCTATTCCGGCTTTATCAAATATAGCAATGATTTTATTAAGAAGCTCTGCTTTGAGTGTAGTCTGACACACAATGAGAGGTTTTTCACCTTTTGTTTTCTGAGCATACTCTCTTGCTTCTTCAACACTCTCTATAATGTTAATCTTCTGCCCACACCATCCATTGGTAGCTTTAACTTCCTGATGATTTCTGCTCCCTATCATTATAACAGGCTGCTGTTTCTTCCAAGCTTCATTAACCAAGCTGTGTATTTTCTCAACAAATACACACGTTGTATCTATAAGTTTTATTCCTCGTTTTTCTGCTTCAATATAAAACGACTCAGGTTCGCCATGCGACCTTACAATTACCGTATCTCCCGAACTCGCTTCATCAAGAGAAGAAATCATAGCAACTCCCATTGATTCCAGCTTATTAACGACATCTTCATTATGAATCAGATGCCCACAAGTATACAAATTACCCTGTCTTTCTTCTGATTCAGCTTCTTTAAACGCGAGTGATATCGCCCTATCAACACCAAAACAAAAACCAGAGTGCTCTGCTCTTATTATCTCCAATCTAACGCTCCTATTATATTATCAAATGTTATCTGTTGGTAAAGTATTTATATATATTTCAAATCTTATTCCTAAACGCCAAAGAGACCGACGGAAACTCCGTCGGTCCACAATCTATTTGTTGAATGGGGTTCTTGCAGAAAAGACTGCTTTATCTTCTAAAAGTTCTTCTATTCTCAAAAGCTGATTGTATTTTGCGACTCTCTCTGTTCTTGCGGGAGCTCCTGTCTTAATCTGTCCTGCAGCTGTTCCAACTGAGAAATCTGCAATTGTAGTATCCTCGGTTTCGCCGGATCTATGTGATATTACAGCATTGATTCCATGTTCCTTTGCCAATGCTATAGCATCAAGCGTTTCGCTTATACTACCAATTTGATTCAGCTTAATAAGAATAGCATTTGCGGCTTTGAGCTCTATACCTTTTTGAAGTCTTTCCGGATTAGTAACAAAAAGATCATCCCCTACAATCTGGATCTTATCACCAAGCCTTTTAACCATGTACTGCCAGCCTTCCCAGTCTTCTTCATCCATACCATCCTCTATTGAGATGATAGGATACTTATCACAGAACAACTCCCAATTCGCAACCAATTCCTCTGCTGTGAAAGTTCTTCCGGATTTTGGCATCTTATATTCTCCGATTTTGTCTGTCTTCCAACCACTTGCTGCCGCGTCGATTGCAATAACAAAGTCGTCACCCGGCCTGTATCCAGCATTTTCTATTGCTTTCATAACATAATCAAGAACCTCAAATTCATCTTTGAGGTTCGGTGCAAAACCACCTTCATCTCCGACCGAAACGGAGTATCCGTCCTTTTTGAGTTCTTTTGCAAGCTGATGA
>JAAYIA010000036.1 GCA_012735145.1 Clostridiales bacterium
CCATAATCGCAGGAATTCCACAACCTGTTCCAATGACGAAAGGTATTACAGATTTTCCCGAAAGTCCGACTTTTTTGAATATCGGATCGAGAACGACTGATGCTCGAGACATATATCCGCAATCTTCGCTTGAGATACCCAGAACACAAAGAACATAATAGCTGCGAAAATTATCAGCCCCCCTACAGGGTGAGTTAAAACAGCATCTATATAATCTCCCTTATTGGTATCCTTGGCTTGAACCTTTCGTGTCTCAACCTTATCTACGACATCTTTCACAAATTCAAAGCGTTTACGATCTGCTTCTTCAACAGATGCCTTATCCAATAAATCTACGCCTTTTTCTGTATATACAGCTTTCTGCTCCTTTCCAATCAAGGATACAGCAGTTTCAACGATTTCTTTTAAACCTCTTTTTTCGGTTGCCACAGTCTCAATAACAGGGCATCCCAGTAGTGCACTCAGCTGCGAAACATCTATTCCTGTTTCCTTGCTATCATTAATATCAATCTTATTTAGTGCTACTACAACAGGTATCCCCATCTCAAGAAGCTGAGTTGTAAAGAATAAGCTTCTTCCCAGATTGGTCGCATCGGTTATATTTATAATTACGTCGGGTTTTTCGTCCCTAATATATTTACTTGTTATACCTTCTTCCGACGTGAAAGGTGACATAGAATATGCTCCGGGAAGGTCCACCGCAATGAGGTCCTCATTCCCTGAGCAATATTCTTTCTTAATGGCAAATTCTTTTTTTTCTACTGTTACTCCTGTCCAGTTACCAACACGCTCCATACGCCCGGTAATGGCATTGTATACAGTAGTCTTGCCACTATTAGGATTTCCGGCCATTACAATTCTTATCATTTTTTATCCATTATGCTCCTCAAACACTTCTTTTAAATGGTAATTGTTTCAGCAAGTTGACTGTCTATATTATATCTGGCATTTTTTAATGCAATAACACAATTCTTCTTCTTGCGAGATATAACAGCTATTTGCTCTCCTGTATAGCAGCCCAGTCTAAAGAGAAATGTGCTTAAATCATCATCATCAACACTAATGCTCCTAATGGTGTAATCCTTATTAAGTTCTGCATCTACTAAAGTCATATCCTCCTCCATTCCGGCTGTATATACATAGCCTGTTTTTTTATTTAACAGCACTATAACATGTTTAGTTAGTCTCGTCAAACTAAATTAGTTATAGTTAATAATTTTGTATATTCCCCTTATATCGCTATCTATTTGCATGCAAAAAGCACTCTCCGTAGAGAATGCTCTGATAAAGTATTTTGCTATATTTCGACTTAATTATTTCAAAATTATTGTATCATTCAAAACTGTTGGCTCCTCTGCCATCTTCTTGAGGCTATCGGAAAGATCGGATATAGTAGCTTGCTCAATGTTGGTTATCGTTGGCTCGTTTTGTTTGACAGTCTTTTTTTCTTCCTTTTCCGGAATTACGATTGTAGGTGCTTTTTGTTCCTCTTGGATATTTTCCGCTTTTAGCTCTTTATCAATGGACGCAATATCGCTCCTATCCATATCAGGAAGCAGATTAAACTCATCCTCTCCAAGCCTTGCAAGCTCTGTATCGAGCATTCTCTTGAAGTTGTCTTTTAGTCTTTCTACTTTATTCTTGAGAACAATATGCTCATCGTTCAATTTTCTTACAGATACTTTTGCATCAAGCAGCATATTCTCTGCCTCAAGTTCAGCATCTCTCATAATAAGCTCCGCTCTTCTCTCTGCACTTGCAGAAATATCTGCCATGAGTTTTTTTGCTGTCTCAAGCGTATCGATCATAGCCGTATCGGATCTTTGTGCCTCTTCCAGCTGTTTCTCCAGAGACTTTATTTTGTGAGCCATCGATCTATTATCATTCAGAATCTTTTCATAGTCTATAACGATAAGATCCAGAAATTCATCTACCTCTCTTGAGTTATATCCTCTCTTGTCGCGACTAAATTCTTTCTTATCGATATCAATTGGCATAATCATAGTGTAAAAACCCTACCTTTCTACATATATATATTTTTTTTCTTAAACGCTTCTTTGTGAACCTACTTCCACGGATTTGAATTTTCAGGTTTTCCTGCATCCGTCGACCTGTCAATCTTTGCATTTATATTAACATTATTTGGTGCAAATACAAAAATATTCTGACTAACTCTTTGTACTGTTCCTTCCAAAGCAGTCGTTGCCCCGCCAAGAAAGTCGAACATCCTACGTGCTAACTCAGTCTCAACCCTTTCGAGGTTTACTATAACAGGCTTGCGTGCTCTCAGATTATCTATGAGCTTCTTGCACTCCTCGATACTCTTAGGCTCTATAACGATCATCTTAAATGGACTTGACTGATTCATAGATGCTTTGATGTCAGATTTATAGCTATTATTAGATGATGATATAGGTGGCGCAACCTCTGTGAATGCCATATGACTTATACCCGTATTAAGAGGCTCCTCTCTGTTCGAATAATCTGACTCCGATTCGCTCGGTCTTAGCTTAAAACGGTCAATTTCTTCTTGTGAAATTTCAAAATCTTCATCATATTCGTCTTCAATTCCAACCAGATTTTTCACTTTGTCCATGAATCCCATAACTGTCCCTCCAATTGCTCCTTTTTAATGTCTTGCTGCTTATTTGTAGTTTCTCGGTCCAAATATCGAGCTTCCTACTCGTACCATAGTAGATCCCTCTTCAACAGCAACTTGAAAATCTCCCGACATACCCATAGAAAGTTCTGTGGGCATTACCTTGTTTTCAGGAAACCCCCATGTTTTCATTTCTTCAAATAATACTCTTGCTTCTCTAAAATACGGCCTCGAGTCTTCAGGCTCCGTTGCAATCGGAGGAAGACACATCAATCCACATATACGAATATTATCGCATTCAGCAGCTATCTCTGACACTATATTCTTAAGTTCTCCCGCAGGTATACCTGCCTTGGTATCCTCCATTGCTGAATTAATCTGAATCAATACATCCATTTGTTTCCCCACCGCTCTTGCTCTTTTGTCTATTTCTCTTGCAAGTTTGATTGAATCTACCGAATGTATCATCACAACTTTATCGATAATGCTTTTTACTTTGTTAGTTTGAAGCTGCCCTATAAAATGCCAACGAACCGGTTTAACATTATCATATTTCTCAACCAGTTCCTGTGCCTTATTCTCTCCAATATCTGTAATACCCGCATCTATTGCTTGATTTATTTCTTCAGCAGTGCGTGTTTTGGTAACACCTAATATAGCAATATCTTCCTTTGATCTTTTGCTCCTTACAGCTGCCTCATCTTTAAGCCTTAGCACGTCTAAATATCTTTCTTGTATATTCATCTTTCAATTCTTTTCAATTTTATTCACTAAAGTGATTCTTTAATAACCTTTTCAGTCGGACTTGTGACAATCTCATCATATACAGAAACAGTCTCAACATAATGACCGCCCTTATCCACAAACAAATCTGAATAGATGGCGCTCTGCTTTCCATCATCTGCTTTAACTGCTATCGGCCTGAAAATATGTTCATCAAATTTGTTTTTGATTATGACACCTTTCCGGCCGTTTTTTTCGACAATACTCGAATTTCTAATCAGGAGTCCTTCTCCACTCTCATATGTCACTCTTGTATTAAGCCTTCTTATCTTAAGCAGGCCTACAAAATAACTCTTACATGAAAGAATTATCTTAGATTGCTTCTTTCCATGGGTTACCGAGTAAACCTTAACATCCACATCCTTACCATTCATATCAATATTTACGGTTTTGCCCTCGGTGTATTTCTCAGCCCTATCTTTATCAATATAAAATACGAGATACCATTTCGCATTCCTTGATACTTTGAACAATGGATCACCGGCCGCACATTTACCATTAATTGTCTTCTTCATAGGCAAATCAGTAAGTGATTCAAAGTCTGATTTCTTAAGATCGTTAAGTCTGTCTGTCGTCAGCTTTCCTTCTGCCCCATCCAGATAGTAGCTTACATATCCAGCTTCTTTAGAAATACCATTACTTGTTTTTTTTGCTGCTTTTCCTAAGCTTGATAGGATCGCTGTATATCTGTTGCTTTTTGTTTCGAGGCCTTCCCCGCTCATCTCAACAACTTTGGTGCTTCCTTTTATAAGCTTATCCGGATCTGCAAGCCTGTTAACTGTAGCTGCTTGTTTTGCAACATAGACAGTTTCGTCACGAACGATATAAGCTTCGATATCATCAGTAACAGAAATTTCCCCGTTTTCTGTTATGTATGTTTTCTCAAGAAGTCCTTTTACTGAAGGCACTGCATACACTATCAGGGCACACATAACAATAAGCATCAGATATATTATTAAGGATATCAACCACTTTCTCTTCATACAGGCCTCTTCAATAGATTATACAATACTAAAACCCTTGAATACAACATGTATTCGATTCGGGAGTATGCTTTACTATATACGGTACTTATCTAGGATAGATTTTTCTCTCTTGCTTAGCTTCAGTTCTCTATCCAGATATTTTTCAAAAAGATCCGGGCGTCTCTCTTTTGTTAGTTTTAGAGATTGCTCCCATCTCCACAAGTCTATCTCTTGGTGATCGCCTGACAGCAAAACTTCAGGAACATTTAGCCCTTCGTACTCTCTTGGTTTGGAGTAATGCGGATATTCAAGCAATCCGGAATATATCGATTCGTCTATTACCGACTCCTCGCTTGCCAGAACTCCATCGATAAAACGAGCTAGCGTATCAATAAGAACCATAGCAGGAAGCTCTCCTCCTGTAAGAACATAATCCCCTATTGAAACCTCTCTCGCATTAAGCAGTTCGAGAGCTCTTTCATCAATACCCTCGTAGTGTCCGCACAAAATTGTTATTTCTGATCTTGAAGCAAGGTCGGCGGCAATATCCCCTGACAAAAGCTCTCCTCTTGGGGACATATACAGAACTTCACCGCCAAATTCGTTTTTTTTGTATGCATCGAGAATTGGCTGTACCTGCATTACCATGCCCACGCCTCCACCATAGGAAGTATCATCCACTCTTTTGTGCTTATCCTCGGTGTATTCCCTTATATCCACTATTTGAATATCCAATATTTCATTTTGTATCGCTCTTCCAATCATGCTCGCCTTAATCGGCTCGAACATTTCCGGAAAGATTGTAAGGATGTTTATTTTCATTATTATAGATTTCCTACAACTCGGTTACTGCATAATGTCAATGATTTTGATTCCTATATGAATCCCGGTATCAGCTCAACCTCTATCACTTCATTATCGACATCAATCTTTTTCATAAATACATCGACTGCCGGAATCAGTATCTGTTTGCCGCTGTCACCTGTAATGTCCAAAATGTTTTGTGCTGTGTTCTGAATTACATCTTGCAATATTCCCACAGTCTCTCCACTTACAAGATCTATAACCTTAAATCCTATTATGTCTCTTACGTAGTATTCTCCTGCAGGCAATTTCTCCAGTTCCTCTGCCTTTATGAATAACTCCATTCCTTTGAGTTCCTCGGCAGAATTTCTATCGATAACACCTTCAAAACTAATAATAGGAAGATTCTTATGGTATCTAATACTGTCTATTCTTAGGTTCTTGCTGCCTATACTATCTTGAGTATTACCTTTTAAATCTTTTACTATACGATTAAGAAGGAGGACTTTGCCCTCCTTCAAATTTTCCGAATCAAATGCGTAGGAAAGTACTCTGACCTCTCCTTTTATTCCTACCGCCGAAGTGATTCTGCCGATATTTACTAAGTCTGAATGATCTTTAGTCTTCAATTATTTCAACCGTGACCATCAAGTCTTGTTTGATTGCGGCAGCTTTGACGACAGTTCTCAATGCCTTTGCAATGCGTCCTGACTTGCCAATTATCTTGCCAATATCTTCTTTTGCTACCTGTAACTTGACAACTATGTTTTTGCCGTTAATTTCCTCGGTAACCTTGACCTCATCCGGTCTGGACACAAGTGCTCTGGCAATTACTTCTACTAAACTTGCCATTGCTATATCCTTCCTTATTTGATGGAACCTGATTTTTTGAGCAGAGCTCTTACAGTGTCCGTCGGCTGAGCGCCTATTGCAAGCCATTTCTGAGCAGCCTCATTATCTATCTTAATCTCTACAGGGTCCTTTAATGGATCATAGGTTCCGATTTCCTCGATAAATCTACCGTTTCTCGGTGTTTTTGAATCTGCAACAACTACTCTGTAGAAAGGCTTCTTGTGCGCTCCCATTCTCTTAAGTCTGATTTTAACCATTTGTTAATTCCTCCTTGATTGATTTCTTAATTTGTTTTTATTTATTGTCTCCCATGTTTCCATGGGGTTTTAACATAATTTATGACATTGTTATAATTTCATTATTTCGTTTATCTATATCATATATAGTCTGAACCATTTACATTCCAAAATTCTTCATCATATTACGGGCTTTTCTTGAATTCGGGTTGGAAAGGATCTTGGTCATTTTCTTCATCTCTTCATATTTCTTGATAAGTTGATTGACATCCTGGACAGTTCGGCCCGATCCTGCAGCTATCCTTTTTCGCCTCGATGCATTCAGAATGCCGGGTTCTTTCCTCTCTTCTCTCGTCATAGAAAGTATTATAGATTCCATCTTAAGAAGTTCTTTCTTGCCTTGATCAATATCTACATTTTTCTTATCCTTAGCGGATATACCCGGTATCATATCTATTATCTTACCTAATCCGCCGAACTTATTAACCTGTCTCATCTGATCCAGAAAATCTTCAAGGTCGAATTTGTTCTTGCGTATTTTCTCTTCAAGTCTTAGAGACTCCTCTTCGTCAAAGGCGTCTTCTGCTTGTTCAATGAGTGACATGATGTCTCCCATTCCGAGTATTCTGGATGCAATTCGGTCAGGATGAAAGGCCTCAAGTGCACTGTATTTCTCGCCCGTACCCATGAATTTGATAGGTTTACCGGTTACGGATTTGACAGAAAGTGCCGCTCCGCCTCTTGAGTCTCCGTCCATCTTTGTCATTATTATTCCGTCTATACCAAGCGCTTCATTAAAACCACTCGCTATATTAACAGCATCTTGTCCCGTTAATGCATCCACGACGAGCAAAATCTCGTGAGGTCTCGCTGACTTCTTGAGAGTCTTCAGCTCGTTCATAAGCTCTTCATCTATCTGCAGACGACCGGCCGTGTCTATGATAAGAACATTACAGCCCCTCTTCTGTGCATCTTTAATACCTGCTAATGCAATCGCCTCAGGATTCTTGGAATCTTTGATGGTAAATACAGGAGTGTTAACCGCCTTACCAACTATCTCAAGCTGATCGATAGCCGCGGGTCTGTATACGTCACACGCACAGAGCATCGGATTCTTTCCAATTTGTTTAAGATATGATGCCAGCTTACCTGCAGTTGTTGTTTTTCCTGTTCCTTGCAAGCCGACTAGCATAAACACAGTAAATCCACTTGGAGAGAATGTGAGTTTGCTATTAGCTCCGCCCATCATGGTCTCAAGCTCGTCTTTGACAATTTTCACAACCATCTGATCCGGACTAAGACTCTTAAGGACACCCGCTCCCAGTGCCTTTTCCTTAATCGATGCAACAAAGTCTTTGACAACTTTAAAGTTTACATCAGCTTCAAGCAGAGCCATTTTAACAGCTCTCATCGCATTATCAAAATCTTTTTCAGAGATAACGCCTTGTCCTTTAAGGTTCCTGAACGCTCCCTGTAATTTTTCGGAAAGTCCCTCAAACGCCATAAATAACTACTCCGCTAATTCTTCAATAATTTCGATGACAAAATTTCTATCATCGTCAGATATATCCAGTTCTCTAAGATAAGCTATCGCTCTGTCTGCTCTTATGCGGTTCGACATATATGAAGCAATCAGCCCCAATTTATCCTCAAGCTCCTCAAGAAAAGCTTCCGATTTCTTGAGCGTATAATGTACGGCTTGCCTTGTCATATCAAGCTCGGTTGCAATCTCCGAAAGGGACATATCGTCCTCGTGATACAAAGCCATCACCCTTGCTTGCTTCTCTCTTAGAAGGGATCCGTAGAAATCATATAAGAGACTCGCATATTGAACTGTGATTATTTCATCTTTCATACCGACGTATTGTAACACAAGAGCTTGAGGCTGTCAAACGTTTTGTTTGACAGCCTCAAGCTCTTTTTACATCGCTATTATACTTCCATTATCTTCTTAATAATGTTAATATTTTAGATTTTTCTTTACCCTTAATATGTGTCTATACGCTTTTTTTTGCGGTAAAGTGTGTAATTGCATGTATCAATGCTACACCTGCAAGTATACCGAATGCAATGTATGGAGTTGCTCCTATAAGAGATCCTGCCATCGTCGACATTTCCATACCTGCTCCCTTACCTATTACGATTCCGACAACGCCGGCAGCTCCTGCGAGAAGAGCCAGTATTCCGGCTGCTTTATTCTTCTTAACGAACGATAACAGTGCTGCCAGAACTGCAAGTACTCCGCCTACAAGACCTGCCACACTTCCGATACTTCTGTTAGTAAGCTCCTTGGTAATTATCACTCCGGAATCTGCCTGGTATCCTCTGCCTACATCAACTGCCTTTAATCCCTTACCAAGCAAGAGGTGCCCATTAGGATTATCAAAATTATCATCATTCTTCAATCTTGCGAGAATACTTGTAAGTCCTCCACTTGGCTCAGATGAGGTTAATGTAGCAAGGCCATCTCTAACCTGACTTTCTCCATCCTCATATTCAGCAAGCTTTGCCTTACCATCTGCTAGATCCTTCTCTCCTGTAGCCAGCTGAGCTCTACCATCAGCCAGTTTTCCCGGTGCAGCCGCATATGCAGCGAGGGCATCTGCCAGCTGAGCTTTTCCTTCTTTAAGTAAAATTGCAGCAGAGCTAAGCTTTGCCTCTCCTTCTTGGATGGTCTGCATTCCCTGATTATATGTCGCCTGAAGAACAGGTATTAATTGTTTGTTAATTGCAACTACCTTCTGCATCTCCCCATCAAACTTCTCAAGGTCCATGTTGGTCAGAACCGGGCTTGCGTAGTATGTGATAGCCGGTAGAATTCCTTTAGCTTCGAGCTGATTTGCAATTACAGGGTTTGCAAGCATTCCGCCATATGCATTCTGTACTCC
>JAAYIA010000037.1 GCA_012735145.1 Clostridiales bacterium
GAAGGACTGAGATTCGCTATCAGAGAAGGCGGAAGAACAGTAGGTTCCGGCGTAGTAACCGAGATCATCGAGTAATACCGCGTAATAGTAAGACAGTATATGAACCCGTAGCATTTGCTACGGGTTTTACTTGTTACAAGAACCGAAAATATCTGAATAAAAATAGAAAATAATGAACATAAATGGTATATTATTGAAAGAATCGAAGGAAATAGAATCTTAAGTATAGAGGTGTGTTATAAGGCAATGTTCTAAAATGTTTTTTTAAGCCTAAGTTTAGAAATTGCCGAATATGATGCATGGTTTGTTCGACAGATTTTCATTATTGGTTTAGCATTAAATTGCGGAAGACATAATACAAGCAATGCTGCAAGACAAATGCTTATCAAGGAGGATAATATGCCAAACAACAGAAATGTCAACACAAGAAAGAATGGAGAGATAGACTTCAAGCTGGTTGAAGAACTCGGAGTAATTGAGACATATCAGACCGGATGGACCAAAGAGGCCAATATTGTTTCGTGGAATGGGGGAACGCCCAAGATAGATATTCGAGATTGGGACCCTGAACATGAAAGAATGTCCAAAGGAATTACTTTGCACCTTGTTGAGGCGAAGAGGCTCGTAGAGACACTGGCCGCAAGATTTAGTGAGGACGATTGGAAACTTTCGGAAGAGGAAGCGTTAGAGTCGACAAGTGCTGAGGAAACTGATGTTTCCATAAAAACTCGCCAATCTAAGGTAAGTAGCAATAAGTCCAACAAAAAAGCGTGACGAGAAGTAAACACGTATATGCAACGACTGTGCCAACCGTATTAATGTGTAATAAGGAATTAGTCGGCGTAAGACAAAGAACAAGACATAATGATTTGAAGAATAAAGAGGAGTACACAAAAATGCCGATGAGGACAAGATGTTAGTAGCATTTCATACGCTTGGGTGCAAAGTGAATCAATATGAGACGGAGGCAATTAAAGCGGCCTTCGTTTCTCGTGGAGATACAATCGTTCAAGAAGACGAGAGAGCTGACGTTTATGTTATCAATACGTGTACTGTTACAAATATTGCAGATCGCAAATCCAGACAATATATTAGAAGGATGAAATCAAGAAATCCTGAAGCACTTATTGTTGTAACGGGATGCTATGCTCAGGTGGAGCCTGACGAAGTATCCTTGCTACCCGAAGTAGATCTAGTAGTTGGCAATGGCAATAAAACTTTAATTTGTGGCTTAGTATACGATAAACTATCCAAAAAAGAAGCACCCGTTGTTAAGGATAGATATGTTCTTCCGCGTTCTAAGCTTACATATTACGAGGATATGGGTCTTGTTGTTTCATCTGAGTCGGGAATGAGCAGAGCATATATTAAGATACAAGAAGGCTGCGATAGATTTTGTTCGTACTGTCTTATTCCTTATGCTAGAGGAACAATGAGAAGCAGACCTATAGATGAGATTATTGAGGAAGTACAGCTGGTTGCAGAAAAAGGTTATAAGGAAGCTGTGCTTACAGGAATAAATACAGCTTTATATGGAACAGAGAAGGATTTCGACCGAGCAGAAGAGGGGAACAAAGGCGAATCCTCGGCTCTTGAATTGCTTTTGGATAGATTGGATAAGCAGGATAATGATATAAGAATCCGGCTAAGCTCACTGGAACCGACAGTCGTGGATGTTGAAGATGTAACGAGAATTATTAAGCATGATAAATTGTGTCGCCACCTGCACCTATCAGTTCAAAGTGGCAGCACGCCGATTCTGAAAGCAATGAACAGAAGATATACAGCATCGGAGTATTTAGGTATAATCGAGGCAATCAGAAAATATGATCCCCTTTTCGGAGTGACAACGGATATAATAGTTGGATTCCCGGGAGAAACAGAAGAAGACTTCGAGAACACTCTCGAAGTTGTTAGAAAAGCGGAATTTGGGAGGGTGCATATATTCAGGTATTCGCCAAGAAAGGGAACTGTGGCGGCAAACCTAACTGATGCCGTGCCTGAGAATATCAAAAAAATGCGAGCAGAGAGATTGGCTACAGTAGCTGAGAGAACAGCACAAGATTTTTATAAGAAAAATTTTGATATACCGCATACAGTGCTGATTGAGGAAAAAATTGGTAAATACTTGACCGGATACACGGAGAACTATATCAAGGTGTATATTGAGACAAGTGAAATGAATAGACTTGCAGAGCTTGTAAGGGTAGAATTAACGCAAATATATAAAGATGGCTGTAAAGCTATCTTTATATAGAGCTATATAGAGTGAAGTATAGATGAAATAATTTTCGCTCAGAAAGGAGATAAGAATGGAAGATTGTATTTTTTGTAAACTAGCAAATGGAGAAATCCCAACGGATATGGTGTATGAGGATGAAAAGATCGCAGTTTTTCGTGATGCTACTCCGCAAGCACCTGTTCATTTGTTAATGGTTCCGAAGATTCATATTGCTTCTTTAGACGATCTCACAGATGAGCATGCAGATCTTGTTGCTCACATGATGTGTATGATTAAGAATGTTGCGGCTTCCGAAGGACTGGATAACGGATATAGATGTGTTATCAATACAGGCGATGAGGGGCAGCAGACTGTGAAGCATCTGCACATACATATACTCGGAAAGCGCCAGATGCATTGGCCACCGGGCTAATGCAAAGAAATTCATTGCTCACCAGTGTTTCATTCATGGATAGTCATATGTATATATAATTGTTTTCAAAAGTTGTTTATATAACACTTAATAGGACGGACATATAGAAGCATAGTGAATACACGAGAGGATTATTACGTGCAAACGAAAAGAGAGGTGTAAAGATGGACGGGAAGAAAATTGTTGTAGCAGGTGGTGGCGTTTTAGGCACACAGATTGCTTTTCAGGTCGCTTACTGCGGGTTTGACGTTACAGTATGGTTAAGGAGCGAAGGGAGCATAGGAAGGACTCAGCCAAAACTAGATGCGGTTTATAACACGTATTTGAAAACAATTGAGATGATGGACACTCCGGAAGGCAAGTCTCCGTTTGTTTGGGCGAGAGGCATAGCGGATGTAGAAACTTTTGACAAAGGGATATGTCTTGAGAAGGCAAAGAAAGCTTATGAATCGATTAAGATTGAGCTTGATATGGCTAAAGCTGTTCAGGATGCGGATTTAGTAATTGAGAGTATGGCAGAAATCAAAGATGACAAAATTGCTTTTTATCAGAGTCTTGCTCCATTGATACCTGAGAAAACAATTCTTGTAACAAACTCTTCCTCTATGCTTCCGTCTACCTTCACAGAATATACAGGTAGACCGGAGAAGTATTTAGCTTTGCATTTTGCAAATGAAATATGGAGACACAATACTGCAGAGGTAATGCTGCAAGAGAAGACAGACCTTAAATATTTCAATGAAGTAATTGAGTTTGCAAAACAAATTCGCATGGTTCCGCTTCCGATTAAGAAGGAAAAAGCGGGTTACTTATTGAACTCGCTGCTTATTCCTTTCTTGGATGCAGCTATGGATTTGTATGCTACAGGAGTATCTGAACCTGAAGTAATTGATATGGCTTGGAAGCTTGGAACAGGGGCACCCGCCGGACCGTTTCAAATTCTCGATATCGTAGGTTTAACTACCGCAGTTAATATTTCAAGCGCAAAGGCTGCTCATCCTGAGATGGTTGAAAAAATCCATTACGAAGAAATCGTAAAATTGCTTAAGGAATATATTGATGAGGGAAAACTTGGCAGAAGTGCAGGAGAAGGATTTTATAAGTATAAATAGAGAAATGGGTTGCGTGATACAATCTTTATCTCTGATTGGAAAAGCATGTTTCATACCAAACTTTTAAAGAGGAAGATAGTTTACCTATCTTCCTCTTTAAATTGTCATAAGGGATTATGTATTGTGACCTATAAGAAGATTTATAATATCTTAGTCATTGGTAATAAGATCAATTTTAGGACTAATCGGGGATAATCTCTATACATAGTGGTATTTTACTTAATTAAAGCGCAATTTGTAGGCTTACAGGAAACGCAAGAGAGAATGTAAATGGATGAAGGGCTTAAAGGCTTGAGATCAATGGCTTTTGTTCTTAGTATTATGCAATAAAGGGTTAAAAACTTTTTAAAAACTCCTTGCATTACTAAGATTCATCCTATATACTTTAACAGCTTGTTAATGCGAAGAAGCAGGAAGTTACCGTGCTATCGGATAATTTCTGCCGAGAAGTCCTTACAAGATGAGGGCGAAGGGTTTCGCTTTTTTATTGTGTGCCAACCCAAAGGAAACGCACGGCGAAGTGTATGAAGCCTTTACGACGGCTAAAACCTTGCAATATCAATGGACGAAGTCCTGTACAAGCATAGCGAAAATTAGTACAAAAAGAAAAACAGGAGGATCTACTAATGAGTGAACTACAAAAAATCAGAATCAGAATGAAGGCTTATGACCATGCACTTCTTGACAAGTCTGCAGCTAAACTGGTGGAGACAGTAAAGAAGACAGGAGCAGATGTATCGGGACCTATCCCTCTGCCAACAGAGAAGGAAGTTGTAACGATTATCAGAGCTGTACACAAGTACAAGGACAGCAGAGAACAGTTCGAGCAGAGGACTCACAAAAGGCTGATCGACATTACAAATGGAACTACAAAGACAACTGAAGCTCTCACTAAGCTGAATATGCCTGCAGGAATAGATATTGAGATTAAGCTCTAAGCTAGATTAGAAAGATCACACGAGAGGGACGCGCACCGGAGACAAGCACCGGTCAACCACCAAACCGGAGTGATCCGCTGTAAGAAAGTAGGAGGAAAATATGAAAACACTTTTGGGAAAGAAAATCGGAATGACCCAAATCTTCGACGAAGATGGAACCATCATTCCGGTAACGGTCATCGAGGCCGGACCTGCAACTGTCGTTCAGATCAAAACAGTCGATACTGACGGATATGATGCAGTTCAGATTGGATACGAAGACCAGAAACCACACAGAGTCAACAAGCCTATAACAGGGCATTATGCGAAAGCAGGCGTTGATGTTAAGAAGCACCTTGCTGAGTTCAAGCCGGAAGAAGGCGGTGCTTATGAAATCGGACAGACAATCACTGTTGAAGATTTCGAAGAAGGAATGAAGCTTGACGTTACAGGAACATCCAAGGGAAAAGGAACCCAAGGTAACATCAAGAGACACGGACACCGTAGAGGACCTATGACCCACGGTTCCAAACACAAGAGACTCGTAGGAGCTCTCGCAGCCGGTACTTATCCATCAAGAGTCTTCAAGGGCAACAAGGGTCCGGGAAGAATGGGAAGAGACACGGTAACAGTACAGAACGTAGTATTGGTTAAGACAATAGCTGACCGCAACCTGATGATGGTCAAAGGAGCAGTTCCGGGAAGAAAAGGCGGACTCCTCAAAATCAGACCGGCAGTTAAAGGTCAAAATAGATAAGCAGAAAGGAGGAACTGAAGATGGCACAAGTAAACGTAGTAGACGTTAATGGCAATAAGGTCGGAGATATTACACTTGCAGACGAGATTTTTGCAATCGAGCCTAATGAATCCGCAGTCCATGCCGTAGTCAAGAACTATTTGGCAAACCAAAGACAGGGAACCCAATCTGCCAAGACAAGATCAGATGTTAGAGGAGGCGGCCGCAAACCTTTTAGACAGAAGGGTACAGGACGCAGTAGACAGGGAAGCACGGTAGACCCTTCACAGGTAGGCGGAGGGGTAGCATTTGCACCAAAGCCGAGAAGCTACAGATATCCAATCAATAAGAAGCTTAAGAGATTGGCACTCAAGTCTGTACTTTCCGCAAAACTGGCAGGAGAAGAACTGATAGTTGTAAATGAATTTAAGTTTGCAGAACCTAAAACCAAGGAAATGGTTAAGGTGCTTGGCAACATCAAAGCTGACAAGAAGACCCTCATCGTAATGGATGAGAAGGACGACAATGTAATCAAGTCAGCACACAACATCCCTGGCGTTAGAACTGCTCTGGTAACTACCATGAATGTGTACGATATTGTTAATCACTACACTCTGGTACTCACCGAGGCAGCAGCTAAGAGAATCGAGGAGGTGTACGCATAATGAAGACGGGTTACGATGTAATAATCAGTCCTATCATCACTGAGAACAGTATGGATATGGCAGCTGATAAGAAATATGCGTTCAAAGTGGCAAAGCAGACCAACAAGACTGAGGTTCGTAAAGCGATCGAAGATATCTTCGGCGTAGACGTAGCTAAAGTAAATATAATGAACGTAAATGGTAAGAAGAAAAGAATGGGAAGAACGATGGGAATGACTTCTTCATATAAGAAGGCAGTTGTAACACTTACTCAAGATAGTAAGGAAATCGAAATCTTCCAGGATCTGTAATTAAGGAGGCAGTAAGAAATGGGAATCAGGAAATATAAACCGACGAGTCCGGGTCTGAGAGGAATGACAGTCTCCACATTTACAGAGATAACAACAGACACACCGGAAAAGTCTCTTACAGTCACCCTTAAGAAGCATTCGGGAAGAAACGTAAGAGGCAAAATCACCGTAAGACACAGAGGTGGTGGATACAGACCTAAATACAGAATCATTGATTTCAAGAGAAATAAGGATGGTATCCCTGCAACAGTTAAGACAATTGAGTATGATCCAAACAGATCGGCAAATATTGCACTTGTTGCTTACGCAGATGGCGAGAAGAGATACATCATTGCGCCTCACAAACTCCAAGTTGGAGATGTAATAGAGTCAGGTGAACATGCAGATATCAAGCCGGGAAACGCACTACCAATTATAAACATTCCGCTCGGTACAGTTATCCACAATATCGAGCTTAAGCCTGGCAAGGGCGGACAGCTTGCAAGAGCAGCGGGAAACGGTGCACAGCTGATGGCAAAGGAAGGAAACTATGCTCAGATAAGACTTCCTTCCGGAGAAGTAAGAATGGTAAGAATTGACTGCAGAGCAACAATTGGCGAAGTAGGAAATATCGATCATGGCAATATCCAGATTGGTAAAGCCGGCCGTAAGAGACATATGGGATGGAGACCTTCAGTAAGAGGTTCAGCAATGAACCCTAACGACCACCCACACGGTGGTGGTGAGGGAAGAACCCCAATCGGACGTACGAGGCCTGTTACACCTTGGGGTAAACCGACACTCGGATATAAGACGCGTAAGAAGAACAAGGACTCTGACAAGTACATTGTTAAGAGAAGAAACATCAAGTAGGAAGGGACAAATAAATGGGAAGATCGCTTAAAAAAGGTCCATTCGTTGAACAGAAGCTTATTAAGAAGATTGAAGCAATGAATGAAGCCAACGAGAAGAATGTTGTTAAGACATGGTCAAGACCATCAACAATTTTCCCTCAGATGATCGGACACACAATCGCCGTATATGACGGACGCAAACATGTGCCTGTATACATCACAGAGGATATGGTCGGACACAGACTCGGAGAATTTGCTCCAACCAGAACATTTAGGGGTCACTCCGGTGACAGAAAAATGAAGTAGCAGAAAGGAGAAGCTGAATTATGGAAGCCAAGGCAATAGCCAAGTACGTAAGGATGTCTTCAAGTAAACTCAAACCTGTTACTGATCTGGTAAGAGGAAAAGATTTGAATGAAGCACTTACGATTCTCAAGTTCACACCGGGCAAGGGCTCAGAACTTGTAGAAAAAGTTGTTAAATCAGCAGCAGCAAATGCTGAAAACAACCATGATATGAATCCTGACGAACTCTATGTTGCAGAAGTTAATGCAAATCAAGGACCAACAATGAAGCGTTGGAGACCTGGAGCACAGGGTAGAGCAGGAATGATTCTTAAGAGATCAAGCCACATCAATGTGGTTCTTAAGGAAAAGGAAGCTAAAATCAAAGCAACACCTAAGGCAGCAGAGCCTAAGGAAGAAGCTGATAAGGAGGTTCGCTAAATGGGTCAGAAAGTTAATCCACATGGAATGAGAGTTGGAATTAACAAGGATTGGAGCTCAAAGTGGTATGCGAATAAGAGCAACTTTGCGGATTTCCTTGTAGAAGATAACGAGATCAGAAACTTTGTTAAGAAGAAACTGTATAATGCAGGAGTCTCGAACATTGTGATCGAAAGATCTGCAACTGATACGGTTAAAGTCATCGTGATGACAGCAAGACCGGGAATGGTCATCGGAAGATCCGGAGAAGGAATTGAAGAATTCAAAAAGGGTCTAGTCAAGGTGACAGGGAAAAAGGTAGAAGTCAGCATTGAGGAAGTAAGAAAGACAGCAATAGACGCACAGCTTACAGCAGAAGGCGTTGCTCAGTCTCTCGAAAGAAGAATTTCCTTCAGAAAAGCAATGAAACAGCCTATCAGCAGAACCATGAAATCGGGAGCCAAAGGGATTAAGATTGTTTGCTCCGGAAGACTCGGTGGTGCCGAGATTGCAAGAAGTGAAAAGTACAGCGAAGGAAATGTTCCGCTGCATACACTGAGAGCAGATATTGACTATGGTTTTGCAGAGGCGGATACAACTTACGGAAAGATCGGCGTTAAGGTTTGGATAAACCACGGCGAAATTCTCGATAAAGGTCTCAAGGATGCCGTTCCAAAGTCAGAAGACAGAAGAGATAAGAAGTCCAGAAGAAACGAGAAGAAGGATAGAAGATCTCAGGGTAAATATGACAGAAGAGACGGGAAAAGATTTGACGGTCGTGAAGCTAAGCCTGAGGTAAGACCTGCAACCACAAGAGTTCGTAAGGCACCTAAGGTAGAAGCGGCTCCTGCTCCGGCAGAACAGCCAACACCCGAAGCGGTTCAGGAGACAGAAGCATAGTAAATTCAGAGAAAGGAGAAACTCGCCATGTTAATGCCAAAACGTGTTAAGCGCAGAAAACAGCACCGTGGCAGAATGAAGGGTATTGCAACTAAGGGCAATACCGTTACATACGGGACATATGGATTGGCAGCTGACGATCGTGGATGGATAGATTCCAAGCAGATTGAGGCAGCCAGAGTCGCAATGACAAGATCCATTAAGAGGGGCGGAAAAGTTTTCATTAAAATATTTCCACACAAACCAGTAAGCAAGAAGCCTATCGGCGTGCGTATGGGATCCGGAAAAGGAGCACCAGAGTATTGGGTAGCAGTAGTAAAGCCAGGCAGAGTTATGTTTGAGATAGACGGAGTAACGGAGGAGCAAGCAAAAGAAGCCATAAGACTTGCATCACACAAACTGCCAATTAAGTGTAAATTCGTCATCAAAGGACAGGAATCAGGAGGTGAGCAGTAATGATGGATCTGGAGAAAATCAGAAAAATGACAGATCAGGAAAGAACTGCTGAACTGGATAGAATGAAGCAGGAGCTGTTCAACCTGAGATTCCAACATGTTACCGGACAGCTTGAAAATCCGGTAAAAATGAGAGAAGTTAGAAGAGATATCGCAAGAGTTAAGACGGTCATTAGACAAAACGAGCTTAACAAGAACGCTTAAGAAGGGAGGATAGCTAACAATGGAAAGAAATAAAAGAAAGACAAGAGTTGGTATCGTTGTAAGCGATAAGATGGAAAAAACTGTTGTTGTTGCTACAGAAGAAATCGTTAGACATTCTCTTTATGGCAAGGGCGTTAAGAGAACTGTTAAGTTCAAGGCTCATGATGAGAATAACGAATGTGGCATCGGCGATAAGGTTATGATCATGGAAACAAGACCTCTTTCGAAAGATAAGAGATGGAGAATGGTCAATATCGTAGAGAAGGCTAAGTAAGGAGGCAACATAAATGATTCAGAGTGAAACAAAATTGAGAGTTGCCGACAATTCTGGAGCTAAGGAACTGCTGTGCATTAGAGTTCTTGGTGGAACCGGACGCAAGTATGCGAACATCGGGGATGTTATTGTTTGCTCCGTTAAGGAAGCAACACCGGGCGGATCTGTCAAGAAGGGTGATGTGGTTAAAGCAGTTGTAGTTAGAAGCAAGAGCGGCACAAGAAGAGATGACGGATCATACGTTAAGTTTGATCAAAACGCTGCTGTAATTATCAAGGAAAAGAACGACAAAAATCCTGTGGGCACACGTATCTTTGGACCTGTTGCAAGAGAACTAAGAGATAGGGGCTTTATGAAGATCGTGTCATTGGCACCGGAAGTATTATAGGGGGTGTGGTGATGCAGATTAGAAAAGATGATACAGTAGTTGTAATTGCAGGAAAAGATAAGGGTACAGTAGGAACAGTACTCAGAACAATTCCTAAGAAAAATCAGGTTGTGGTTGAAGGCGTTAATGTTCAAACTAAGCACGCAAAAGCAACAAGAACAACCCCATCAGAGATTAAGCATATTGAAGGACCTATCGATGCGTCAAACGTTATGTTTTACGACAAGAAAACAAAGCAAGCAACGAGAATCGGACATGATTTTGTAGACGGCAAGAAGGTCAGAGTATCTAAAAAAACCGGAAAAACAATTGAGTAGGAAAGGAGGAGCAACAGAATGGAAATAAGACTTAAAGATAAATATAAGAATGAAGTTTTCAAAGCCATGCAGGAAAAGTTTAGCTACTCCAATCCAATGGAAACTCCAAAGTTGACAAAAATAACAATCAACATGGGACTTTCCGAGGCTAAGGACAATGCTAAGATACTTGAAAGTGCAGTTAAAGAAATCTCGCTAATTACAGGGCAGAGACCTGTGGTTACAAAGGCACGTAAATCCATCGCTAACTTTAAGGTGAGAGAAGGAATGCCTGTCGGAGCTAAGGTTACTTTGAGAGGAAACAGAATGTATGTTTTTGCTGATAAGCTGTTCAACCTCGCTCTTCCAAGAGTAAGAGACTTCAAGGGACTCAGCAGAAATTCATTCGACGGTAGAGGAAACTACTCCATGGGATTAAAGGAGCAGCTTATCTTCCCTGAGATCGTTTACGATGATGTTGAAACTATAAAGGGTATGAACATTGTTTTCACAACAACAGCGAAAACAGATGAAGAGGCAATGGCTCTTCTGGAACTGATGGGAATGCCTTTTGCAAAGAACGCAAAGTAGTATTAGGAGGAGAATATGGCAAAGACTGCAATGAAAGTTAAGCAGATGAAAAAGCCTAAGTATTCAACAAGGGCTTATACCAGATGTAAAATCTGCGGAAGACCGCACTCAGTTCTGAAGAAGTATGGAGTGTGTCGTATCTGCTTCAGAGAGCTTGCTTATAAGGGCGAAATTCCTGGGGTTAGAAAAGCAAGCTGGTAAATGTTAATTTTCGCAGGCCCATCGCTCAAAGAGATAGGTGGGAACCGCGTTAAGAAAGGAGAAAGACTGTTATGGCAATGACAGACCCAATTGCAGATATGCTGACAAGGATCAGAAATGCAAATACAGCCGGTCATTCAAGTGTAGATATCCCTGCATCAAATATGAAAAAATCCATCGCAGAAATCTTAGTAAACGAAGGATTCATAAGCGGGTACAATGTGATTTCCGACACTGCACAGGGAACTATCAAGGTAGATCTGAAGTATGGACCGAACAAGGAAAAGACGATCTACGGAATTAAGAAAATATCGAAGCCCGGTCTCAAGGTTTACGCAAAGGCTGATAAGGTTCCAAAGGTCCTCGGGGGACTGGGAATCGCCATCCTTTCGACTTCCAAGGGTGTTATCACCGACAAGGAAGCTCGTAAGATGGGAATCGGCGGAGAAGTTGTTTGTTACGTTTGGTAGGAGGTAGACAATATGTCAAGAATTGGTATTAGACCTATAACCATCCCTGCCGGCGTAGAAATAACGGTAGAAGATGGGAATCTCATCAAGGTAAAGGGACCTAAAGGAGAACTTTCTTCAAGTGTAAGCAAGAATTTGAAGGTTACAATAGAAGATGGAACTTTGAAGATCGCAAGACCTAACGATGGAAGAGAAAACAGATCGCAGCACGGTCTGGCAAGAACCCTTATCAATAACATGGTGGAGGGTGTAACTAATGGTTACGAAAAAAAATTGCTTATTGTAGGAGTAGGATACTCCGTTTCAAAACAGGGAAACAAGCTTGTGCTTAAGCTGGGATACTCACACCCAATCGAGCTGATTGACCCTGAAGGTATAACTACAGAAGCTCCTGATGCGAATACAATAATCATCAAGGGAATCGACAAGGCACTGGTAGGCAACTATGCTGCAGATATCAGAGCTTGGAGACAGCCTGAACCATACAAGGGCAAAGGCGTTCTATATGATGGAGAAGTTGTTCGTAAGAAGGAAGGCAAGAGCGGAGCCGCATAGGAAAGGAGACGAAAATGGCAAATTTAAGCAGAAATGATAGAAGACTCAAGAGACATGAAAGAGTACGCAAAAACGTTTTCGGAACTCCTGAAAAACCAAGAATGTGCGTGTTCAGATCCAATACCAACATCTCGGTTCAGATTATCGATGATGTAAACGGTACAACTTTGGTAGCAGCCTCTTCCGCAGATAAGGGCCTCAAGGCAGAGATCGCTTATGGCGGGAACAAAGAAGCCGCAGCTAAAGTAGGCAAGGCAATAGGAGAGAAAGCTATAGCAAAAGGCATCAATACGGTTTGCTTTGACAGAGGCGGATACCTCTTCCATGGAAGAGTTAAAGAGCTCGCTGACGCAGCACGTGAAGCCGGACTGGATTTCTAAGGGAGGACACGGAATGCAGAAAAGAATTGACGCATCCAAGCTCGAGCTGACAGAAAACATCGTTGATATCAGACGAGTTGCAAAGACAGTAAAGGGCGGAAAGAACATTAAGTTCTCCGTTACAGTCGTTGTAGGAGATGGCGAAGGGCACGTGGGAATGGGTCTTGGTAAAGCTGTCGAAATTCCTGAAGCTGTTAGAAAAGCTACTGAGGATGCTAAGAAGAAAATGATATATGTGCCTACAGTAGGAACTACAGTTCCTCATGAAATACTGGGCATATTTGGAGCAGGCAAGGTTCTTATCATGCCTTCTGCAAGAGGTACGGGAGTTATAGCAGGATCATCTGTTCGTACTGTACTCGAAGCAGCAGGAATTAAGGACGTAAGAGCTAAGTCTCTCGGAACAAGTAACACTGGTAACATGGCAAGAGCAACAATGGAAGGTCTGAAGAATCTTATGACTATAGAAGAAGTTGCAAAGCGTCGTGGCAAATCAGCAGAAGATATTATCGGATAGGAGGCAAGGATATGGCAAAACTTAGAATTACATTAGTTAAGAGTCCAATCTCTTGTCAAGGAAAACATAAGAAGATTGTGAAGGCACTAGGGCTCAAAAGCCTAAACCACAGTGTCGAGCTTGAGGATTCTCCTGCAACAAGAGGAGCAATCAATAAGATTCCACATCTTCTGAAGGTAGAAGAGCTGTAAGGAGGGCAGACCCATGAGAATTCATGAACTAAAAAAGCCTGAAGGCTCCACACAAAAACCGAAGAGAGTAGGTCGAGGTCAAGGATCCGGCTGGGGAACAACTGCCGGCAGAGGCATGAACGGCCAGAACTCAAGAAGTGGTGGAGGAGTTAGATTGGGCTTTGAGGGTGGACAGATGCCACTCTACAGAAGAATTCCTAAAAGAGGATTCAACAATAAATGGGCTAAAGAATACGCTGAAGTAAACATTGCGGATCTTAACAGATTTGAAAATGATACAGTAGTTGATAGAGATCTTCTACTAAGTAGCGGATTGGTTAAGCAGGTTCAGGATGGAGTCAAGATTCTCGGAAACGGAGATCTTGAGAAGAAAATCATTGTCAAAGCAGAAAAGTTCAGCAAAAGTGCTGCCGAAAAAATTACAAAGGCAGGCGGAAAGATAGAGGTTATCTAATGCAACTTGTGAAGACATTCTCTCAGGCATGGAAAATCCCAGAGCTTAGAAAAAAGATGATCTTTACACTTTTCATGCTTGTAATATTCAGAATCGGATCAAATATTCCGGTACCGGGTATAAACAGAGAGTATCTAGCTCAGATGTTCACAGGCGAAACAGGATTGCTGGATTTATTCGATTTGTTCTCCGGCGGTGCGTTCAGCAACTTTACGATTTTTGCACTGAGCATTACGCCGTATGTAACATCATCGATTATCGTTCAGCTTCTTACGATTGCTTTTCCTTATTTCGAGCGTCTCGCGCGTGAGGGATCTGAAGGTCGTAAGAAGATGGCAGCGGTTACAAGGTATATGACTGTAGGGCTTGGACTCATCCAGGCAATAGGTCTGACAATCGGTCTTTTCAGAAAGGCTATTGTTGACCAAAGTGCGTTCAATATGATAACAATCATCGTTATCCTGACTGCAGGTACATCATTCCTTATGTGGCTTGGTGAGCAAATCAATGAGTATGGAATTGGAAACGGTATCTCAATGATTATTTTTGCAGGTATCGTAGCTAGACTGCCATCCGTTGTCAGAGGTATCGCTACACAGGTTAAAGACGGAGCAGTATCGCTTATCGCTGTAATTGCTCTTGTCATCATTGCTATTTTGGTAACAATGGTAATTATTCAAATGCAAGAGGGTGTCAGAAAGGTTCCCGTACAATATGCAAAGAGAGTTGTTGGAAGAAAGATGTATGGCGGACAGTCCACTCACATTCCTATGAAAGTGAATCAAGCAGGCGTTATTCCAATCATCTTCTCGCTTTCACTTTTGCAATTTCCACTTACAATTACATACTTTGCACGAGGTTCTGGGTTCACAGACTTTGTAACAAAGTATCTGTCACCATCAGGCAATCCGGGTGTATGGTTATACTCAATATTGAATATAATACTCGTAATGTTCTTTACATATTTTTATACGGCTATTATGTTCAACCCAGCAGACGTTGCTGATCAGATGAGACAAAACGGAGGATTTATTCCGGGTATCAGACCCGGAGTGGCTACAGTAGAGTACCTTACTAAGGTAATGAGCAGACTGTGTCTGGCAGGAGGAATTTTCTTGGCGGCAGTCGCAACAATTCCTACAATAGTAAGCATATTCACACCATTCAATTTTTCGTTCGGAGGTACTTCTCTTCTGATTATGGTAGGTGTGGCACTTGATATCGTACAACAACTTGAGAATCAGATGTTGATGAGAAATTATCAGGGATTCCTCAAATAAACTGTTATTATCGCAGGTCAGATAAAGGAGCATAAATGAGAGCGGTTTTATTGGGACCTCCCGGAGCCGGGAAGGGTACGCAGGCGGTTAAGCTGGTTGAAAAATACAGAATTCCGCAGATTTCAACGGGTGATATTTTTAGAAAAAATATCAAAGAAGAGACAGAACTTGGCAAAAAGGTTCAAGAATATACGACATCAGGTCGTCTTGTACCGGATGAGTTAGTCGTAGATCTTGTTAAGGATAGACTTCAGCAGGAAGATTGTAAGAATGGATATCTTCTTGATGGATTTCCAAGAACTATATCTCAAGCGGAGCAGCTCGATGAATATCTTAAGGAAAGAGGAGAGCAGCTTGATGCTGTTATCAACTTCGAGGTGGGACATGATACACTGATGGAACGGCTTACAGGTAGAAGAATCTGTAAGGTATGCGGTGCAGGATACCATGTTAAGAATATTCCACCTAGAGTTGAGGGAGTATGCGATAAATGCGGAGGAGAACTCGAACAAAGGAAGGACGATACTGCAGAAACGGCAGAGAAGAGAATCGCTGTATATGAAGAATCTACAGCGCCTTTGATTGACTACTACGCAAAAAATGGAGCTCTTAAGAACTTTAATGCAGAAAAAGATCATTCAATCGTTTTTGAAGAGATTATTGCAGCGCTGGGGGAATAGTAAATGATTATAATCAAGTCGAAAAGAGAGATTGACTTGATGAGAGTGCCGTGTAAGATCACAGCAGAAATTCTGAGAGAACTTGCAGACTATATCAAGCCGGGGATATCCACGATGGATATCAATGAATATGTAGAGAGCAGAATTACTAACCATGATATGATACCGACTTTCAAAGGATATGGCGGCTTTCCGGCAGGGGCTTGTGTATCGGTGAACGAAGAAGTTATCCATGGTATTCCATCAGTTAATAGGATATTGGAAGAGGGAGATATCGTAAGTGTAGATATCGGTGCTACCTACAAAGGCTATAACAGCGATGCTGCCAGAACTTATCCGATAGGAAAGATAAGCGATGAAGACAGTAAACTGATAGAAGTCACAAAGCAAAGTTTTTTTGAAGGTATTAAATATGCTAAGGAAGGATATAAAATCCGAGACATAGGACATGCTATCCAAAAATACGCAGAAAGCTTTGGTATGGGTGTTGTCAGAGACTTTACCGGCCATGGAACGGGGTCAGCTCTTCATGAGGACCCGATAATACCGAATTACGGTAAGCCGGGTCGAGGAGCTATGATTGAGAAAAACATGACTTTGGCGATAGAACCCATGATCACCCTCGGAACATACGAAGTTAAGGTTCTCGGCAATAAGTGGACAACAGTGACAGCCGACGGAAAGAAGGCAGCACACTACGAGAATACGATATTGGTCACCGATGGCGAACCCGAGATTTTAACTCTGTAAGAGGAGGTAATGAATGGCTAAGAACAATACCATAGAAGCGATGGGTACGGTTGTTGATGCGCAGCCCAACGCAATGTTCAAAGTGAAGCTGGAGAATGGTTTTGAGGTGCTTGCTCATATTTCCGGTAAGATAAGAAAGAACTACATTCGCATTCTGCCGGGTGATAAGGTCAAGGTAGAATTATCACCTTATGATTTGACTCGAGGCAGAATCACATGGAGGGAGAAATAAAATGAAAGTAAGAGCATCAGTAAAGCCTATGTGCGAAAAGTGCAAGATAATCAAAAGAAGAGGCAGAGTTATGGTTATCTGCGAAAACCCTAAGCACAAACAAAGACAAGGCTAATAAAAGTCAATAGGTGTCGCGTCGCCGGGAGACGCGAATAAAAACACTTAAATATTTAAAATAGAACCCCTGTCTATATCACCTCCCGGAAAGGTGACGGAAGATAGGAAAGGAGGAAGAGAATGGCAAGAATTGCCGGAGTTGACCTTCCAAGAGATAAGAGGATCGAGACCGGTCTGACATATATCTACGGAATAGGTCTGCACACATCCAAAGACATTCTCGCTAAAGCGGGAATAAATCCTGATGTTAGAGTTAAGGATCTGACAGAAGAAGATGCCGGAAAAATCAGAAAAGTTATCGAGGCTGATTACATGGTAGAAGGTGATCTTAGAAGAGAGGTCTCACTCAATATCAAGAGACTAATGGAGATTGGTACCTACAGAGGTATTAGACACAGAAGAGGATTGCCTGTAAGAGGACAAAAAACTAAAACAAATGCAAGAACACGTAAAGGCCCTAAGCGCCTTGCGGGTAAGAAAAGGTAAGGGAGGAGGTATAAGTTATGGCAGCTGTTAAGAAAACAGTAAAGAGAAAGAAAAGAGAACGTAAAAACGTTGAACGAGGCCAAGCTCATATCCAGTCCACCTTCAACAACACGCTTATTACTCTGACCGACATGGACGGAAACGCTCTTAGTTGGTCCAGTGCCGGCGCAAACGGATTCAGAGGCTCACGTAAGAGCACACCGTTTGCAGCAGCAGAAGCAGCTACGGTTGCAGCTAAGGCCGCCATGGAACATGGACTGAAAACTGTTGAGGTTTATGTAAAGGGTCCGGGATCCGGAAGAGATTCCGCAGTTAGAGCTCTTGAGACAGCAGGTCTTAGAGTTACTATGATCAAGGACATAACACCTATCCCACACAATGGTTGCAGACCACCTAAGAAGAGAAGAGTCTAATCGGGAAGGAGGATAAAAATTATGTCAAGAGATAGAGGACCGATATTGAAAAGAGTGAGAGCTCTTGGAATAGAACCGCAGTACCTCGGTATTAATAAGAAATCAAAGAGAAATCCTGTAGTCAGACGCCGCAAGAAGAGTGAATATGGACTTCAGCTGACAGAGAAGCAGAAGGTAAGATTCACATACGGGCTTAGCGAGACTCAGTTCAGAAACCTGTTCGTTAAAGCTTCAAAGAGGTCCGGAGGAGCGGGTGTCAATTTGCTCATTATGCTTGAGAGTAGACTGGACAACGTAGTTTTCAGAATGGGCTTTGCTGCAACAAGAAGAGAAGCAAGACAGCTTGTTAATCACGGACATTTCTTGGTTAACGGCAAGAAGGCAGATATTCCTTCAATGGAGCTCAAAGCTGGCGATGTCGTTGCAGTAAGACCAAAATCACAGTCATCTCCTAAGTTCGAAGAGCTTAAAGAAATGATCATTACAACTCCTGCATGGATTGACCTCAATGTTGAAAAGTTTGAGGGTAAAATCACAAGAACACCTGAACGTGAAGATGTAGACCTTCCTATCGAGGAGCGTCTCATTGTAGAGTTCTACTCAAGATAATAGAATATATTTTGGTAGATCAAAGTTTAGGTAAACCGCTAATTTTTAAAATAGAACGGTTACATTTGAATATGACAGGAGGAAGAGAATGATCGAGATAATTAAGCCGACTATAACCAAAGATGTTGATGCAAATAGTCAGTATGGTAAGTTCGTAATTGAACCTCTCGAGAGGGGTTACGGAACGACTCTCGGTAACTGCATGAGAAGAGTCCTTCTTAGTTCACTTCCAGGTGCAGCAATCACAACAGTTAAGATTGATGGGATTCTCCACGAGTTCTCTACGATTCCGGGGGTAAAGGAAGATGTTACAGAGATAATTCTTAACCTCAAGAGACTTGCAGTCAGTATTGATAGAGATGAGAACAAGAGAGCTATAATTAACGCTGTAGGGCCTAAAGAGGTAACAGCGGCGGACATCATTGTAGATGCAGATACAGAGATTTTCAATCCTGAACTACACATTGCAACACTTGCAGATAATGCAACATTGGTAATGGAGATGAATATTGCAACGGGCAAAGGATATGTCCCTGCTGAGCAGAACAAGACAGAAGACACACCGATTGCAGTTATCCCTGTAGACTCTATCTATACACCTGTTAAGAAGGTTAACTTCACAGTTGAAAACACAAGAGTTGGACAGGTTACAGATTACGACAGATTAATCTTGGAAATTTGGACAGATGCCTCAATCACACCTGATGAAGGTGTATCCATAGGTGCAAAAATAATTCAAGAACACCTCGACCTCTTTGTAGGTCTCGGCTTTGAAACTGATGAACTTCAGTTTATGACAGAGAAGGATGAGGACCTCAAGGAAAAAGCTCTTGTTATGGCTATTGAGGAGTTGGAGCTTTCAGTTCGTTCCTTCAATTGTTTGAAAAGAGCTTCAATCAATACAGTTGAAGAGCTTACACAGAAGACAGAAGAGGATATGATGAAGGTCAGAAACCTCGGACAAAAGTCTTTAACAGAAGTAAAGACCAAATTAGCAGAACTTGGTTTTGCACTTAAACCAAGTGAAGAAGAATAATCGAAAGGAGTAGATGGATGAAGGGTTACAAAAAGCTGGGCAGAAACTCTGCACACCGTAGATCCATGCTGAGAAACCTGGTAACCGATCTTTTCAGAGAGGGTAGAATCACAACTACCGATATGAGAGCTAAGGAAGCAGGCCGTCAGGCTGAGAAAATGATCACTATTGCAAAAAAGGGAGACCTTCACGCAAGAAGACAAGTCCTTGAGTATTTGTTCGATGAGGATGTTGTGACAAAGCTCTTTGATGAGATTGCACCAAGTTACGAAAATCGTAACGGCGGATATACAAGAATTCTAAAGCTGGGACCAAGATCAGGAGATAATGCAGAAGTAGTATTTCTTGAACTTGTATAATAGCATTGGAACAGTCTTTTAACAGACTTATAATTTAAACGCAAGAAAGAGATTCCGTAAGGAATCTCTTTCTTTTGGCATAGAAAAAGATATTTTATGTGGAATAATATAACTATTATGAGGAGTGTTTATTAAGAAAATTTAATAGTATATAATCAAAATAATAAATGGAGGTATAGACATGAAAAAAGCACTAATAGCTGTCGATATACAGAATGACTTTGTTGAAGGCGGAGCTCTTGGATGTAAGGGAGGCAAGAGTGTTGCAAGGGGTACCAAGGACTTGATACAGGAATCTGAAGACCGCGATGCATACTCTTTGTATATTTCAACTCAGGACTGGCATAAGGGGGAAGGATGCACAAACGGAGGTCATATAGAAGATAGACCGAATTTCGTCGACTCATGGCCAGCACACTGTATAGGAGGAACTGAAGGAGCTGAATTCTGCAGACCTCTTGAGGCAATAGATTTTGATTATCGGATATTAAAGGGTTATGAGACACCTTCATATTCCGGGTTTTCTGATAATGCTTATGAAGCAAATGATGAGTCTCTCAGTCTGGTTGAAATATTAGAGTCGCGAGGAATTACAGAGGTAGATATAGTTGGAATAGCCTTTGATTACTGCGTTGCACAGACGGCAAAAGATGCAGCTGAGAAAGGATTTAAAGTAAGAGTTTTAAAACCATTAACCGCAACAATCAACAAAGCGAGCGAGGAGAGAATCGTCGAAGATTTAGCAAGCAGGGGAATAGAAGTTTTAGAAAGATAATATAGATTATAGAGAAATAATAGATGATACAAAGACTGCAGATAATCAAAGAAATAAATTACTAATAATTTATTTCTTTGATTATTTATATTAAGTGGATAACATATGTGTCTAAGTATTAGTCTTGTTTCTTGTTGGAAATGTTGAGCAACACCATCATCACAGCTGCGGCGACTGAGAATCCAATTATCGCAAAGAAGCTTGTGTTGTAATTGCCGTTAGCAGCCTCAAGGAGCTTTGCCGAAATCATTGGCCCGATAGTAGCGGCAGGAATAAGACTGAAGTTGGCAATACTGAAGTTAATCGAGAAATGCTTTGGTCCATACGCCTTATTAACAAAAGCTGAAGTGATTGTAGGGCAACCTCCGTATGATAAACCAACGAAAATGAGACCGATAACAATAAGAACGAAACTACCTGTAAGGCCTCCTGCAGTAAGCAGAAGTCCGGCGATAGCCATGAAAACGTTATTGATAAGAGTTGCAGTTCGTCTTCCGAAGCGATCGAAGTTGTTACCTGCGATAATTCGCCCTGCTCCATTAAACAGAGAGATAATCATACCTAGAACTGCTGTTCCTCCGAATGCAACTGATATATTTGCAGCGCTGTTTATTACGAGCAATCCTGCAGAGTTAAGTAGAACTGCCCATATTACGAAGAACCAAAAACTTGGAGTCTTTAACATATCGCTTGGTGTAAAATCCTTTGACGGGTTTTCTTTTTCGATGATAGTTTTCTCATCAGATTTTTCTACTGTCTTAATATGTGAAGCAATCATCTTGGATTCTTCATCGCGAGGAAGCCTGATGATAATAGCCGCAACAAGACAAATTGCACCTATTGCAAAACTGAGAAATTTGAAGACGCTAAATATGCCTATGGAGGTAATCAAAGAGTTGACAACAGCACCGAGAATGAGACCACCGAGACCGAAACCCATCATCATCATCCCTGAAGCAAGTCCGACCTTGTCTGGGAACCATCTGTTTACAGTGCTGATAACAACATTATATGCAAGTCCGACGCCTCCTCCACCGAAGATACCATAGAATATATAAAGCTTATTCAAGCTAGCAGCTGAATTTGCGGTATCTAGAGTAGAAACGACGAAGAAACCGGTAAAAAGCAATACTGCGGATATAATCAATCTTACTTTGGCACTCAGCTTCTTACTGAGAAGGCCACCGACAAAACCCCCTAGACAGAAAAATGTAATCGAGATTGTGAATGTCATAGAAATTTGACTTACAGACCAATCAGGAAAGATTGCGCTGAACGGGGTTCTGAAAATAGACCAGGCATATATAAGTCCAAGAAATAATAGAGTTAAAGTTGCTGTAATAAGGTAAAGCCAGCGTTTGTTTGTGTTCATACAACAATCCTTTCAATTTAATGGTAAAATATACATAAAAATTTTATCATTAAAAACTTAGCCTTGCAATAAAAAGATGATATTAAGAGGTGCTATAAAGGCTTCGTGCAAAGCTATAATATCTTAAGATAATCAGGTGTGAAATATTGAGTCCTTATACGCTTTGTGATACAATCAAGCGGTGCCGACAGACGATCCGCAGTGCGTAGGGGTCCTGCGCAACAGGGCGCCGTGAATCTTGTCAGGACCGAGAGGTAGCAGCAATAAGCGGTTAGTCTTGTGTGCCGCAGACAAGCCTCTGCGTACTGCAGGTTGCCTGTCGGCTTTGTGTTATATTAGGAAGAATAAAAATCAGGAGAGAATATGCAGCTTGCACTTTATAGGGAAGAACGACCGGAAACCTTTGAAGAAATAATTGGTCAGAAGCATATAGTCAGGATATTACAGAACCAGGTAAGAACCGGAACTGTAAGCCAGGCATATCTCTTTGCGGGAACACATGGAACGGGGAAAACGAGCATAGCGCGCATCCTAGCAAAGGCGGTCAATTGTCTTGAGGTAGACAATCAGACGGAAGAGGCAGGAGAACATAAAATTCCTTGTGGACATTGCGAGAACTGCGAAACTATAAGAGAAGGACGCTTTGTCGATGTGGTTGAATTAGATGCCGCATCCAATAACCGAGTGGAAGATTTGAGAGCTATTATTGATATGGTAAAATATCCTCCGACGGTTGGCAGATATAAAGTGTATATAATTGACGAGGTTCATATGCTGAGTTCGTCAGCTGAGAATGCCTTTCTTAAGACTCTGGAGGAGCCGCCCGCACATGCGATATTTATTTTGGCGACAACAGACCCACAGAAGGTCAGAAGCACAATAAGATCAAGATGTATGCAGCTTAATTTTAGGCGAGTGTCCGAACAAGACTTAATTGCCGGGATGGAGAACATATGCAAGAGAAAAAACCTCAATGCAACTGAAGATGCTTTAATGACCATAGCAATGAAGTCAGACGGCTCTGTTCGAGATGCACTTAGTATATTGGAGCAATGCGTGGCTGCAGGAGATAGCGTGCTGGACAGGAACCTTGTGCTAGAGTACACTGGTTCGGCCGGTGAAGACTTCTATATCGCACTCACCGATGCGGTTAGAAAAGGAGAACTCGGAAAAGCTTTGCTTTACATAGACGAAATAATGCTTAGGGGTAAAGAAGCAAGCAATCTCCTTAAGGACTGGCTGGAGCATTATAGAAATCTTATGGTTGTAAAATATGTGAGTAAACCGGAACGTATCATAGGAGCATCGCCTGAGAATATATCGAGACTGAAAAAGCAAGCAGATGAACTGAAAATAAAAGATATAGAGAAGGCAATCCGATTTATTTCAGAACAAATTAGTGCTGCTCGATATTCCGACAGACCTAGAATTCTATTCGAGACTACAGCGGTAAGGTTGGCTCAAAGCGATGAGATACTCATTGCAAAAGATGTCAGTGCCGATAGTAATCGTACAAAAAACATTCAAGCGACAAAGACAAAAACACATTCCAAGTCGAATACAGAGAGAGATTTAAAACCTGAACAATCGGAGTCTATTGATAAAGAAGAGCCGATTAATCCGGTTAATAAGGGGATAGAGAAATCGACAATAATTGACACAGATACAGACTACCTTATTAGGGAAAGCACAGAAACTGCAGAGAAAATATGGAGTCAAATAGCAAGTAAAGTTGCAGAAGAAGATAGAAGCTTTATAAGTTTGATTGCAAAGTTCTCTCGGGGAACAGACTATGTCGATGGAGAACTGAGGGTAACAGTAAAGCCTAATAAATATGCACTCGCAGATGGTAAGATAAACGAAATTACAAAAGCGGCAAAATCACTTTATGGACAGAATATCTATGTAACGCTTCAATCGGGGGAGCTGCCTAACGAACGAAAAGGAGGAAATTCGATATCTAATAAAGAGACAGACCGTGTGATCGATGAAGATATAGCCATCAAAGAGATAACAGATGAAGTTAAAAATCTCTTTGATCTGGATGTTAATATTACAGACAACTAATATATGTATAACAACAATATAAATAATAATAATATAAAATAACAAATCAAAAGTATAGGAGAAAAAATGGGCAAAGGAATGAAAGCAGGCAAGAAGCCTAGAACCAGACAAGGTGGCAACGATATGCAAAAGCAGCTTAAGCAACTTCAGGCTATGCAGGCCGAAATGGAAGAAACGCAGGCAGCTTTGGCTGATAAAGAAATTACAGCGACAGCAGGCGGTGGAGCTGTAGAGGTTACAGTTAACGGAAACAAAGAGATTACCAAGCTGCTTATCGATAAGGATGTTGTTGATCCTGATGATATCGATATGTTGCAAGACTTGGTTATGGCCGCTGTCAATGAAGCGATGAGACAGATGGATGAGATGGTTGAATCAGAGATGAGCAAAGTCACAGGCGGCCTGGGCGGCGGCCTGGGAATACCGGGGCTGTAGTTGATACTGCAAAACCTAACTGTAGACGGGACACAATAGATGAGACAATATCCAAGATCGCTTAACAGACTTATACATGAATTGAGCAAGCTTCCGGGAATAGGTGGTAAGACCGCACAGAGGCTTGCTTTTCATATCCTGAGTCTTTCCAACAACGAGGCATTATCATTAGCAGAGGCAATTACTAAGGCAAAAGAAAACTTGAGGTATTGTCCTATATGCGGGAACTTAACAGATCATGAGATATGTACTATTTGCTCAGATTCTTCAAGGGATAAAAGCATAATATGTGTTGTGGAAAATCCGCAAGATGTTATGGCAATGGAAAGAATAAGGGAATACAATGGTCTGTATCACGTTTTGCACGGAGCCATATCGCCGGCAGAAGGTATAGGGCCCAATGAAATTAACCTCAAGTCTCTTATAACAAGACTGCAGGGCGGGGATGATGTCAAAGAAATCATCATCGCTACAAATCCCAATATAGAGGGAGAGGCCACGGCCATGTATATTTCGAGATTGATTAAGCCGGCGGGAATTAGAGTGACGAGGATTGCTCATGGAATACCTGTGGGAGGAGACCTTGAATACGCTGACGAAGTAACCTTACTCAAGGCGATGGAGGGAAGAAGGGAAATATAGAAATAAATGTCAACAGCTCCAGAAGGAAAAGACATTATTAAAACTGAGGAAGGAATTAGTGTAACTGAGAAATGAAAAAGAAATTGACCAAGAAAGAAACAATAATTGTTGCGAGCACACTGTTTGGAATGTTCTTCGGAGCAGGCAACATGATTTTCCCGGTACATCTGGGACAAATGGCAGGAAGCAATTCGTGGCCTGCGATTATTGGATTTATTATAACAGCTGTCGGCATTCCGATTTTTGGAGTTGCGGCTATCGGAAACACAAGGAGCGACAACTTGCTTGTGCTAAGTAGTAAGGTAACAAATTGGTATGGATTTGCATTCACAACACTTCTGTATTTAACCATAGGGCCGTTCTTTGCTATTCCAAGGTGTGCAACGACATCGTTCACAATGGGACTCGCACCTTTTATTAAAGAGTCATCTTATGTAATTGCACAGTTGTTATTTACACTTATATTCTTTGCTGTGGTATTATTTTTCTCTCTGAGACCAAGCGGGATTACCACATGGATTGGAAAGATAATCAATCCTATGTTCTTGATTTTCTTTGCAACACTGATAGTTGTGGCAGCTGTAAATCCTGCTGCAAGAGTTGCAGACATAGTCCCGGAAGAGGCGTATAAAAGTGGAGCTTTCTTTAATGGATTCATCGAAGGTTATGCAACTATGGATGCTATTGCGGGTCTGGCTTTTGGCATTGTTATTATCAATGTTGTAAGAGGACTGGGTATAGAAGCTGATGACGATTTGGCTAAGGAGACCATCAAGGCGGGATTTTTTACTGCTCTTCTTATGGGACTCATATACATTCTAACGGTCACTATGGGAGCGCAGTCAAGAGGTCTGTTTGCGACATCCGATAATGGGGGAATTGCTTTAACACAGATTTCCAGTCACTATCTCGGTGGTGTAGGAAGCATAATACTTGCCTTGACGGTAACTTTCGCATGTCTCAAGACAGCTATTGGTTTGGTGACGAGTTGTGCAGAGATGTTTGTCACCATGTATCCGAAATCGTTCAGTTACAATGCGTGGGCAATAATCTTTTCGGTATTTTCATTTGCAGTTAGCAATGTCGGACTGACGGCAATCATAGCATATTCGATACCGGTACTGATGCTTTTATATCCTCTCGCAATTGTCTTGATTGCTATGGCGCTAACTGAGAAACTGTTTGGAAAGAGCAAATATGTATATATGTGGGTGACTGCAGGCGCTGCATTGTCGGCAGTATTCGATTTCGCGAAGACATTACCTGAAGGAATACAAACAGCGCTTAATATTCCGGTACTCACAGCATTCGCAAGCAAGATATTCCCCTTCTTTGATCTTGGATTGGGCTGGATAGTACCTTCGCTTATTGGTCTGGCTGTAGGACTGGTGATAACCACAATTAAGAAGAAACAAATAGTATAAATATAAATGAAAGATTATAGAAAAAATAAAAGGGTCGGTGCTTATATAGCCCGACCCTTTCTCATGCAATCAATTGTGAAATCTGTTAAAACCATCCAAGTTGGAAGAAGGAATTAATCTGTCCGAGCAATACGAAGAAAGTGAATAGTGGGGCAAGAAATTTGATGCAAAATCTATAGAAGCCCTCCGTCTTGAAGGCACTTCCATCAGCTTTAATTTCTGCAGGTAGAAAGTCCTTCTTGAACCATCCGAAATATATTGTTGTCAGAAATGCCGCTATAGGCATCAGAATACCTTCGGCAATAAGGTCGAAAGCATCGAGAATATCCGGCTGACCGAATACAAGTGGAAGGTTGCTGCCAAGAGCATCATATGCAACCAGAATACCCTCCGCCATCGTAAGAAGACCAAAAATTACAGCCCACTTAATCCTCGTATTAGCCTTTCCTTTTATCAAATCTCTATCTATAAAAGAACTTATAATCGCTTCGAGAAGAGAGACAGAAGAAGTAAGTGCTGCAAGTACGACAAGTAAATAGAAGAAAAATCCAAATATAGGACCGGCTACCCCCATGCTGTTGAATACACTTTGCAATGTCATAAAAAGAAGTCCCGGACCCGCACCCGGTTCCATGCCAAAACTAAATACAGCGGGCATAATTGCAAGGCTGGCAAGCAAGGCTATAAAAGTGTCTGCAATAGGGATAACTATACCATTAACTGAGATGTTTTCTGATTTGCTCATGTACGAACCGTAGGTGACCAGAATTCCCATTCCGAGAGAGAGAGAGAAGAACATCTGTCCGCCGGCAGCCGATAGAACCGTAATCCAGCCTGACCCTTTGAACACCGTCAAGTCCGGTTTGAATAAGAAGGAAAGACCGCCACCTGCTCCCGGAAGCGTGCAGCTGCGTATAACTACTATAATAAGAAGAATAGTCAGTGCAGGCATCGCAAACTTATTGAATACTTCGATACCTGAATCTACTCCGCGTGCAACGACGAAAATGGTGATTGCCAAGAAGATGATAGTGTAAAGGATAGACTCCGGAATGTTTCCGACAAGGTTGAGGAAAAACTCCGATCCATCAACGCCTTTGACCCCCCAATTAGCATTGAATATGTCGCCAAGATTAGCAACCGTATATTTGATTGAATAGCCGCCGAGATATGAATAAAATCCAAGTATAAGGAAAGGAGCAATGGCACTGAATATACCGACAAATGTTAGTTTCCCATCCGAAGCCTTCTTGTAAGCGGGAATAATAGACTGGCCTGTAGCACGTCCGAGAGCGAGTTCTGTCATAATCAGAATATATCCTGTGAAGACTACGAGAACGAGATAAAGCAGAATAAAGGCAAACCCTCCGTTAGCACCACATTTATAGGGAAAGCCCCATAGATTGCCGAGTCCTACTGCGGACCCGATAGCGGCCATTAGGAATCCAAAGTTAGAACCCCAAGACTCGCGACCTTTTTTTTGATTATTCATAAGAAACCTTCTTTTTTTAGTTAAAATATACAATAGTGTAAGTTAGGTATAAGTATAATGAATTAGAATTTTTAATCAAGTCTTGATTCAAGCGATGTGTTATAATATTTAAGTTAATTAATAGTACAGGGCAAGTACAGCAATTGGAGGTAAGCATAATGTCAATAGAGATTGCAAGAACTCATCTGGCTAAATTTGGAGTAGATGAGAAGATACTGGAGTTTGATGTATCGAGCGCTACGGTCGATCTTGCAGCCAAAGCAGTAGGGGTTGAAGGTGCGAGAATATGCAAGACTTTAAGCTTCAAACTCAAAGACGGCACAGGAATTCTTATACAGGTGGCAGGTGATGCCAGAATAGATAACAAGAAATACAAGAAATTTTTCGGAGAGAAAGCAAAGATGTTATCCGCAGATGAAGTTCCCGAATATACTAATCACGAGATCGGTGGAGTCTGTGCTTTTGGAATAACCAGAGAAGATGTACAGATTTATTGCGATGACTCTATGAAGAGATTTAAAACCGTTTTTCCTGCGTGTGGTTCTGCAAATTCAGCAATAGAGCTTACTCTCCCTGAAATATATGAATTTTCCGAAGCCATAGGATGGATAGACGTTACAAAACTGCCTGAAGAACGAAAAGAAGTCATCGAATAGGATTGTTCGAATAAATATACAAGAATCATTTCTTTTTCGGTTGACGAAAGCTCCATTGGATGTTATTATCACTTTATCATTTTAGCACTTTAGCATACTAAAGCAATAATCAAGATAAAGGAGAAGAGAAATGAAAAAGAACTTGGTTACAATAGCACTGGCATTCACAATGGTATTAATAATGGTTGCATTTTCCGGCTGCGGAAATAAGGATGAGGAAGCAAGTGATCTCGAATACATTATTGATAAGGGAAAACTGGTTGTTGGAATTACAGATTTCGCACCAATGGACTTTAAAGACGATGCCGGTAAATGGGTAGGCTTTGATGCTGAAATGGCAGAGGCTTTTGGAAAATCCATCGGAGTTGAAGTAGAATTTATCGAAATCGACTGGGATTCCAAAGAAATGGAACTTGAAAATAAATCTATAGACTGTGTTTGGAATGGCATGACTTTGACAAATGCTGTTAAGGAAGCAATGGAGACATCGAATCCGTATTGCAAGAATGCTCAGGTTGTAGTAGTAAAGTCTGATGTTGCTAATAAGTATCAGGAGAAAGAAGCATGTGGAGAACTTAACTTTGCTGTAGAAGCAGGTTCTGCAGGAGCAGAGGCTGCAGAGGCAGAGGGCTGGAACACAACTGAGGTTCAGACTCAAGCAGCTGCACTGATGGAAATACAGGCAGGAACAGCAGATGCTGCTATAATCGATCTTCTGATGGCAGGAGCAATGATTGGAGAAGGAACTTCGTATGAGAATCTTCAGTACACATGCTCTTTGACAAGCGAAGAGTACGGAGTAGGCTTCAGAAAAGGATCCAATCTTGCGGCTGAGCTGAATGAGTTCTTCATAGCTTCATATGAAGACGGTTCTATGATTAAAATTGCTGAGAAATATGGAACACAGGAAACTGTGATCGAACAAAAGTAATATAGCAATAGCGCTAATTAAATAAACTTTAGATGAGAGCCTCAGTAGAGGCTCTCCGAGTGTGTTAAGGAGAATAGTTAATGTTTCAGGAAGTAATCATCGAATTGACGGTGGGCTTTGGCAAAACGCTAGAACTTTTTGTCCTAACTTTGATCGGATCTGTACCTCTTGGCCTTGTTATCGCCTTCGGTTCAATGAGCAAAATCAAAGTTCTAAAATTCATATCGAGGTTCTTTGTATGGGTAATGAGGGGGACCCCCCTAATGCTCCAATTGATAATAGTCTATTACGGTCCGGGGCTTATTCTGAATCAGAATATATGGGGAATGGGAAGTAATGGAAGACTTATCGCAGTACTCTTTGCATTTATAATCAATTATGCGGCATATTTCTCGGAGATTTACAGAGGTGGAATTGAGAGCATATCGGAAGGACAGTATGAAGCCGGTCAGGTTTTGGGCTTAACCAAGAAACAAATATTCACCAATATCGTTCTTCTTCAAGTAGTAAAGAGGATAATACCTCCTATGTCTAACGAGATTATTACTCTTGTCAAGGACACTTCTCTTGCGAGAGTTATAGCCGTGTACGAGGTGATATGGATGGGACAGGCCTTTATTAAATCAGCCGGAATAATTTGGCCTCTTTTTATGACAGGCGCATATTATCTGATTTTCACAGGAATTCTTACTATTATAATTGGTAAGATTGAAGAGAAGTTTGAATATTTCAACTAAGGAGGAAAAATGTCGATATTGGAAGTAAAGAATTTCAATAAATCTTTTGGCGATGTCGAAGTCCTTAGGGGAATCGATTTCGAACTCAAAAAAGGCGAAGTCCTTGCGATAATAGGTCCATCGGGTGGAGGAAAAACAACACTCCTAAGGTGTATCAATTTTCTCGAAAGAGCTGAAGAGGGAATTATGAAAGTCAAAGGAAAGGTTATATTTGACGGCAAAAATAGTCGCATGACAGAAGCAGAATTGAGACAGAACAGGCTGCATTTTGGGCTTGTATTCCAGCAATTTAATCTTTTCCCTCAATATACTGCAGTTCAGAATATTGTACTAGCACCAAATCTTCTGAAAAAGGCAGACAAGAAAACAAATAAAAAAAATGCCTTACGTCTCCTCAAGAGAGTTGGTCTTGCCGATAAGGCTGATAATTATCCGTGCGAGCTTTCAGGTGGCCAGCAGCAAAGAGTAGCTATTGCAAGGGCCCTTGCAATGAATCCTGACATACTTTGCTTTGATGAACCGACTTCGTCTCTTGATCCGGAGATAACAGGAGAGGTTTTGAGGGTTATCAAACAGCTTGCCGATGAGAATACTACGATGATAATCGTAACTCATGAAATGGGATTTGCCAAAGAAGTTGCAGATAAGGTTATATTTATTGATGAAGGAAAGATTGTAGAGCAAGGAGATCCGAAGGTAATATTTGACAATCCAAACACTGACAGGCTTAAGAATTTCTTAGGCTCAATGTTGAGAGCATAATCGAATTAGCGATACGAAAATCAATAGACTTTTATAAACAAAGCGAAGCAGGGCTGTAGTCCTGCTTCTGTGGTATAAGAAATTTTTCAATGCTTTATAGGAAAAAAATGGAGAAAAATGATTGAGAACCTTGATTTTCTAATGAAAGAGCTTATTCGTAAAATTGACACTATTATGTTCAAGTGTTAAAATACTTCAGATATGGATAATTCAAGCAAAGGAGAAAATTAATGCAAATTAAGAAGAGAAAAAAACTTTGTGATTTTGATTTAGAAAAGATGACGGCCGAAGATTATAAAATTATGAAAGATGAAGAAATGGCAGAAATGCAAGAGTATGTAAATGCCATTGATGTAAGTACTGACATAACAGTTATGTATAAAAAGGGAAGAGCTTGTACGGATCTCAAGCAAATGCTTGAAACAAGTGCAAAGCTATTTGGAGATAAGGTTCTATATCATCAAATAATGCCGGGTGATGATAATTATACAGAAATTTCATATAATCAGGTTCTCAGAGATGTTCAAGGCTTGGGAACGGCGCTTATAGGATTGGGTCTTAAAGGAGCACATATCGGAGTGGTTGGTCAGAACTGCTATGAGTGGGCCGAGTCGTATCAGGCGGTAATTGGAGGAACTGGAATAGTCCTCCCTCTTGATAAGGAATTGTCGCAAGAAGAACACGAAGTTCTTTGCCAAGAAGGAGATATAAAAGCGGTTATTTGCTGCTCCGATAAATACTACGACATGTTCAAGGATATTAAAGATAAGAAGAAGACAGGTCTTAAATACATTATTGGCGTTAACAAAGAGAAACACGAAAATCCCAAGAAAGGTCTTTATTCTTGGAATTTGCTAAGAGAAGAAGGACTCAAAAAACTTGATGAGGGCGACAGATCATTTGTAGATGCAAGAATAAGAAATACTGATATGGCGGCAATAATTTTTACTTCGGGAACAACAGGTGTTGCTAAGGGAGTAATGCTTTCACACAAGAATTTATGTTTTGATGTTCTTACTGCTCAGACATATCTTGAGGTTCTACCATCGGATATCTTTTTCAGCGTACTGCCTATACATCATACATATGAATGTACTTGTACAATGATAGAAGGTATGTACATGGGAGCTTCGATGGCGTTTGGCAGAGGACTTAAATATATAACTAAGGATATGCAGCTTGTTAAGCCGACTTTCCTTCTTGCTGTGCCATTGATTTATGAAAAATTTTATAATTCTATTCAGAAGACTCTCAAGAAGCAAGGAAAGCTCAATCTTGTAAATACTCTTTTTTCAATCAACAAGGTAACGAGTAAGGTTGGAATCAATGTATCCAAACCGGTTGTGGGTAAGATTATGGGACAATTCGGTGGAAGAATCAGAATGTTTATAGCAGGAGGAGCAAAGGTCGATCCGGAGGTTCTTAGTTTCTTCAGAAATCTCGGCATTAAGACATTGCAAGGATATGGACTTACAGAAACTTCTCCGATGGTTGCACTGAATCCGGATCAGTGGAAGTTTATGAGAAATGATTCTGCCGGAAAGTTGCTACAGTTTACAGAATGCAAGATTATTGATAAAGATGAAGATGGAAATGGCGAGATATGCTTCAGAGGGGGACAGGTAATGCTGGGGTATTACAAAAACCCGGAAGCTACTGAAAAATGCATGATTGACGGATGGTTCCACACAGGAGATCTCGGACATATTGATGATGATAATTATGTATATATAACAGGTCGTAAGAAGAATGTCATAATTGCCTCAAATGGAAAGAATGTTTTTCCTGAAGAGTTGGAAGAAAAAGTTAATAGAAGTAGGTTCATAGAGGAAAGCATGGTATGGGCAAGTGATGAAACCGTAAATTCAACTGATAAAGGCATACACATCACCTTAAGAGTCGATAAAGAAAACGTTGCAGAAGAGCTTGGTGATAAGGCTGAAGATGAACAGGCTGTTTACGATTTGATAAGCAATGAGATTGATAAATATAATAAGAATGCTCCTGTATGGAAGAGAATATCTCATATCATAATAAAAAAAGGTGAGTTTAATAAAACCACAGGTATGAAAATAAAAAGATTTGTCGATGAAAATAAGACAGCCGAGTAATTGAGAAAGATTGTCAAGATACCACCAAATCAAGGAGTATTAGAATGAAGAAATATCCGGCGCTTATTGTGAATCACGAGTTGCTCAAAGAGAATATGAGACAAGTTGTATCTTGGTGCAATGAAGTCGGTATCGATGTTGCCGGGGTCATCAAGGTTACAAACGGTATGACTTCGGTTGCAGAGGACTATATTGAAAGCGGTGCAAAGTGGGTTGCTTCCTCGCGCATAGAACATCTTATTAGAGTTAAGGAAGCAGGTATTGATATTCCCAAGCTCATGATACGTATTCCTATGATCTCTGAGCTGGACACACTGATAGAAGTATGCGAATATAGCTTGCAAAGTGAGCTCAGAACACTCAAAGAGCTAAATATTAAAGCACGTGAAGCAGGAAAATTGCACAAAGTAATACTGATGGCAGATCTTGGTGATTTAAGAGAAGGCTTTATAGATGTAGATGAGCTTATCGCAGTAGCCGAATATGTAGATAAAGAAATGGATTCTGTCCATTTGGCAGGTATAGGTACCAATCTCGGATGTTATGGATCGGTAATTCCTACCAAAGACAAGATGAATCAGCTTGTGACCTATGCCAAAAGGATTGAGCAAGCAATAGGAAGAAAACTTGAGATAATATCCGGAGGAGCAACAACGAGCCTTTTGCCTTTGTTCGACGGAGAGATGCCGGATGGTATCAATATGCTGAGAATAGGATGCGCATCTTTCACGGGACCTCTCGACGATATAAGGACATGCTATGGAAGAACAGAGATGGATGCTTTGCACGACGACAGTATTACTCTCGAGGCTGAAGTTATAGAGGCCAAAATCAAACCCACGCATCCGATAGGAGAGCTCGGAGTTGATGCTTTTGGTCAGAGGAGAAAGTATATTGACAGGGGCAACAGAAAAAGAGCTGTAATGGCTCTGGGGCGTGCCGATTATGGAGATATTGGAGATATAATACCGCAACTTGAGGGAGCGGAAGTAATAGGCGCATCCGGAGATCATACCATACTCGATATTGAAGATTGCAAAGAACATATAGTGGTCGGAGATATCATTCGTTTCAAACTCAAGTACTCGGCAATTTTAAATTTGACAGGAAGCGAAAATGTCAAAAAATACGAAATATAATATGGCTAATCACAATATATTATAATAAATTGCAACAAATCATAATAAACTACAATAAGAAGTAACGAACATAGTAGCGAAAGGACTAAAAATGGCAGCACAAACACCTAACGAAATCACAAGAGCAGGATATGAGCAGCTCAACGAAGAGTACGATTACCTCGTAACCGTAGTAAGACAGGAAAATGCGGAAAGGTTGAAAGAGGCTATTTCTCTGGGAGACATAAGTGAGAACTCTGAGTATGATGCGGCAAAAGATGCCCAGGCAGAGACAGAAGGAAGAATAGCTGAGATTGAAGAGCTTCTTCGAACTGTTAAGGTTATCGATGAATCTGACGGAGATACGGTTCAGACCGGGAGCATTGTTAAGATAAAGGATATGGTGCTTGGGATTACCTCAACTTATCATATTGTCGGAACATCAGAGGCAGATCCTCTTAACGGAAAGTTGTCGAATGCATCTATAGTGGGATCTCACATTAAAGGTCTAAGAGCAGGAGATACAGTCGAGTTCCATGTTCCGGATGGAACAGCTAAGTACAAGGTCCTGGAGGTTAGGAATGATAAATAAAGATAATAACGTTCCGGACCTGCAAGTTGAGGATCAAGAGCTCACAGAAACTGAGATAAACGAACAGAGACAGAATAAAAGAAAAAAACTTGATGAATTGAGAGCCATGGGCAGAGATCCATATATTGTTGAAACTTATGATGTTTCCGCTCATGCTGCTGATATCAAGGATAATTTCGATGCTATGGAAGATGAAGAAGTCAGAGTTGCCGGCCGTATAATGGCTTTCCGCAGAATGGGTAAAGTCGCTTTTGTTGATCTGCAGGATAAGCAAGGAAGAATTCAGATTTTTGTTGCTCGAGATAATATTTCGGCGGAAGAATATCAGATTTTCAAGAATTACGACATCGGTGACATTGTTGGTGTCAGAGGTGAAGTCTTCAAAACAAAAATGGGTGAGATTAGCATCAGAGCCCGGGACGTTAAGCTTCTGTGCAAATCGTTACAAGTCCTACCTAATAAATGGCATGGACTCAAAGATACCGATTTAAGGTATCGTCAGAGATATGTTGACTTAATAATGAACGAAGAAGTCAAAGAGACCTTCTTAAATAGGGCGAAAATCATCTCAACTATGCGTCGAGTTTTAGAAGATGATTACGATCTCGTTGAGGTTGAGACACCTGTACTTGGAACTATTGCCGGTGGAGCTGCCGCAAGACCTTTCCTCACTCATCACAATACTTTGGACCTCGACCTGACTCTTAGAATCTCATTAGAGCTTTATCTCAAGAGGCTCATCGTTGGAGGTCTTGATGGAGTATATGAGATTGGTAAAGTTTTTCGCAATGAGGGAATGGATAAGAACCACAGTCCGGAATTTACATCCATGGAGGCATACAAAGCGTATGGCGATATGGAGACTATGATGGATTTAATGGAACAGGTAACATATAAGTGTGCTATGGCAGTAAACGGTACACCTATTATTACATATGGTGACAAAGAATTTGATGTTACTCCTCCTTGGAACAGAATTGATATGACAGAAGCAGTCATCAAGGTTACAGGAATTCCTTTTGATAAGATTGATGATGATGGAGTAGCTGTCGAGGCCGCAAAGAAGTACGGTATGACATTTGAGGACGAAAGAGAATGGACGAGAGGAAAGCTGATCGCAGAAATGTTTGAGAACTACTGCGAGGATATCCCCGGATTTTTGGACGGGCCATGCTTTGTCTGCGGGCATCCGGTAGAGGTATCTCCTCTTGCCAAGAAAGACCCTAAGAACCCTCGTATCACAAGAAGATTTGAGTCGTATATTAACGGATGGGAACTTTCAAATGCTTTCTCTGAACTTAATGACCCGATTGATCAGTATGAGAGATTTGTAGAACAGCAAAGGCAGCTTGATCTGGGAATTGATGATGAGGCTCATCCTATGGATATGGACTTTGTCAATGCGCTTGAAGTAGGAATGCCGCCGACAGGAGGCATCGGAATAGGTATAGACAGATTGGTAATGCTGCTTACAAACAGTGCAACCATCAGGGATGTCCAGCTATTCCCGACAATGAAGCCACTGGAGTCGCAGACAAAGACAGTTTCAATAAGTTCAGAAGATTCAAGTGCACCGATTATAGAAGAAAAGATAGATTTCTCAAAGGCTGTTGTTGAGCCGCTGTTTCAAGATATGGTTGATTTTGAAACCTTCTCAAAATCTGATTACAGAATTGTTAAGGTGAAAGCTTGCGAAGAGGTTCCAAAGAGCAACAAACTCTTGAAGTTTACACTGGATGATGGATCCGGTACAGATAGGGTTATTTTGAGCGGAATTAAGATGTACTATACCGCAGAAGAACTTGTCGGGAAGACCTTGGTTGCCATTACGAACCTACCACCAAGAAAAATGATGGGTATAGATTCTTGCGGAATGATTATATCTGCGATACACGAAGAAGAAGGGGAAGAAAGACTGAACCTTCTGATGGTAAGCGATAGAATTCCGGCAGGAGCAAAGCTGTATTAATAGATAAAATATATGTGCATTCTTTCAACAAAAGGACTTCAATCATTTTGATTGAAGTCCTTTTGTGTAAGAGTCGTTTGTTGTCTTTGTTTTTAAATAAAGCAAGGTAAGCGGGAGGATTGTTAGATTGTGATAGTTATAAGTGGTAAAATAACCGGTAGAAGGTGCTGATACCAAAAATATTATTTACTAGAAAGCCACTAGGCAGAGTGTAAGCTTGACACTCTTCTAGCTTAAATCTTAACTCAGTTATGAAAGTAGCCTTAATCTTGATAGACAAAAGGCAAGAAAGGAACATGTAAGAAAGGAACATGTAAGAAGGAAGCTTTATAAAATCACGATTAGAGCTTCCGGGAATATATGATAAAGAAATGGAGAAGGGAAATGAAAAAATTAAAACGAAGGAGGATACTTGTTTTAGCATTTGGATTTCTAATGATTTTCAGTATGCTATCAAGCAATATGAATGCCTTCGCCAAAGAAAATGAAGAGGTTAATGCACCACCCATGAATCGCACTGAAGAACAAAAAACTCAAGACATTAATTTTGAGTTGACGCTGAGCGCTGGTAATTAAGTAATGCTTTCCGGAGAGAAAAACTATGTTATGCTGAAGATTAAGTCGACCGGTGCGCGAACAACTTTTTCTGATGTAGACATTGAAATCAAGTCAAAAGATAATAGCATTCTGATCTACGACCTAAAGTCTCTTGAAAAATTGAAAGATGAGAGTTGGTTTGACTCCTATGATATCGACAAGGATGGCGTCTTGCATTTGAAAGCTAATGAGCTTGAATCTGGGCGCTATTATGATGTGCCTATTCGATTCACAACTAAAAACGGGTTGACAAAGGATGGGGAAAAGATGTTGTTAACAGCAAAATTCACTTCGAAGGAGCTAAATAAGGATGCGGTAACATCAGAACCAATTCTTGTCAATTCTTCGAGCCCACTGAAAATCAACAAGAAATTGCTTGGAAACAAGGCAACGGATGTAGAATCAAAGATGATGCGCTATGGGATAGATACCTATTGGTTGACAAGAGCCGCAATTGACGCTTCCTCAACGGGTCAGCAGTTTATTAAGGAAGGTACAAAAATTACAATCACAGAAACCTATGATGAGCATCTCGTTTATAAGGGCATGCAAGAAGGCTATCCTGAGCCAACTTCCGTTGATGAGATCAATAGGACGTTGTCTTGGGAGTTTGATGCGCCGACCTATGGCGAGCAAGAAGAAAGTATCAATGGGGGAGATAGCGCGCTTTGGCAACAGGAGCTTATAGTGATTTATGGAACGGTTGATGAGCCAAATGAAGGTGACCCAAATTACGATAAGATTATAAAGAACATTCCGGTTACGACGAAGCTCAGCTTTACAAACTTTTCAGATCAGCTCTGCGAAGATGAAGATACAGTAGAAGTCGACTTATATCCAGGCAAAAAAGACATCCCTCAACTACATGGAAGTTGGAATGTTTTTGGCACATGGGGGCCACTGGATGGAGAGGGTAATCATGGCTACGCTAGTACTGCTGATATGGATACGAAGCCAACGGTATATGGAAATGACACTCTGAGTTTTGCCCATAGATTATCATCGATGTATAATGGAAAACTTAGCGGTTATAAGGAATACGTTGTTAATTATTATATCGATGATTATTTGGATTTGAAGCAACTTAGAGTTCCTCTGACTTGGTGGAATTATCCAGATTTAGCTACTGGATCCAGCCCAATTGACTACATGCCAAACTACAAAATATTGCTTTTGGGTAGCAGAGTGGATATGGATATCGAAAAAGGTAGTAATGTAGCGGAGTCCGGCATTATTGCAACACTAGAACTTGGCAAGGATTTTAATCACGGCAGTACTATTGATATTCGGGGTGTAACGGGTGGTGCCCATGTAACGCAAGTCCAGTATGTGTTTACTGACACCCCACCGGGAATGTTTTCCCCTACCGGTGCTCAGGGTGTTAACATGTTTAAGTACGATTTCAATATCAGTAAAAACTGGCGAGAAAGTGCAAAATATGACACAGATAAAGATCGCACGCTCCTTAAAAATGATATAAGCATCTTTGCAATAGTGGATAAAGATGCTTCGCATATAGCTGATGCGGGCAGAATAGCAGAAGTATGGGATTATACAAAAGAAACCATTGAATCAGACAATAGCTCTTGGCTAACCGAGAATGGTATTTTGGCCTCTAAAATGTATCAGACTCGAGATAGGGATGGAAATGTACGCTACGACGGGTTTGAACAGAGTAATCATTGGGAAGTCAATGGTCCTCGCTTGGCTTATGTAACGAGTGATCCGGAAGCATACAAGCCAACCGTTACCAATAAGATTAGTCTACTCGATTCTGAAAAAGGAACAGTTTATCTTGGAGAGAATAAGCTGCAAATTACTTTGGAGAACCACTCAAAAACTTCTGTTGGAAACATCAGTGCAAAAGGTCTTGAATCCTATGTAATGGTTCCTATAAATATCAAGCTGGACGAAAGCAAATACACAGCAACGAAACAGGATGGTAGCTCAATCGACATTAAAGTTGAGAAGATGGATTTAGATAACAATCTTTACAACTATTATAAGATTTCATGGTTGCCGAATTCAGAGGAGACCATACCACCAAAGACAAAACTGTCTGTTGTGTTTGATGTCAATTTGGTTTCAGGCTTTAGTGGGTTGACAGTCCATGTCTTTACAGACTTGGTGAAGGATCGTGATTTTAATACATTAACAGTGGATCCACCTGCACTCACAGATACAATTATTATTTCCGATGAACTGAACCTCACTGGAAAGGGAGAAGACTATAAGCTCTTAAAATCCAGTAATCAGTATCATATGGTAGATCAGTACTTGGTTGTAACAAGTAAGCAAGTGAAGGGTGATTTAGATAGCGAATACACATCTGACGGATTAATGAATATTGATGGCAAGGCAAGTTACCGACTGCAATTTAAGAATAATGTAGGTAGGGAAATTAAATCGCTGACACTTATGGATGTCTTACCTTCTGTGGGAGATTTGGGTATTACTGATGGTGTCTCAAGAGGTAGCGAGTTTGCGCTTGTCTTAACAGGCCCAATTGGAGTCGATGAGGAGAAATTTGAAGTCCTCTATAGTACATCAAGGAATCCAAAGAGAGATGACTTAAATGTACAACTGAACATCGATGGATTTGATAAGGTTTCAAATCCTCTTGACAGTGAAGACCCCGCTTGGATGCTTGCAGATGAAGTGAGCGACTGGAGTGAAATCCATTCCTTCTTGATTACTCTCAAACAAGGACAAAAAATCACGATAAACGAGGGATTTCAATTTGATTTTGATGCTGTGATTGAGAACCCAGCCGACATTGATGCGATTGAAAAGTCATATGTTGCTTGGAACTCCTTTGCAATGACAATAGATGGTATTCCAATCATCGAGCCACTGCGAGTAGCTATTAGAACACCGAAGACACCAGTTGTAGAGCTTACAGTGAACAAAGTCTGGAAAGGTGAAGACGAAAACAGGCCTAAGTCCGTTAGAGTACAACTTTATAAAGATGGCGTCGCCTCCGGTGAAGAGGTTATTCTGAATCAAGATAACAATTGGACTTACACCTGGAATAATTTAGAAGAGTCCTCCAAGTGGACAGTAGATGAGCGGGATGTACCGAAAGGATACAAAAAGAGTGTTCAAGTTTCCGGAACTGAATACACGATTACCAATACAAAGGTAAAGGATAATAGCATACTATCTACAGGGGATGATTCCAATCTTACATTCTTTATTGTTATGATGGGTATAGCGCTGGCTGGTATAGGGGTTCTGCTATATCCACTCAATCGTACAAGAAAAATTAAGAAGTAATAGTTTAAAAGGGTGAATGAAAGTTCACCCTTTTTTCTGTATATCATAATTGGAAAAGATATCCTTGCGGATGTGTGGCTTGATGAATATGTCGAATCGCTGAAGTTTTGTACTAGATTTCATAAATGAAAATACTACGATTATAAAAAAGACCATATAAGACAGGATAGATAGTGCTATAATAATGATTGAATATAAACTATCTATAAAGGAGGATTCAAGTTGAAGAAAATAATGACAATTTCCGGCTCTGACTCATCGGCAGGTGCAGGTATACAGGCAGACCTCAAGGCTCTATCTTCAAGAGGCGATTTTATTTCTACAGTAATCGTGGCGGTAGTTGCAGAAAATACAATGGGTCTTAAGTCGCTTGCTTTGATAGATAAAGAACTCGTTAGAGATCAGATTGAAGCAGTATATGAAGACATGGGCTTTGATGCAGTTAAGCTTGGCATGTTACCATCGGTAGATATTATTAAAACAGTTGCAGAGACTCTGAGAAAAATGGAAGTCAAGAATGTGGTATTCGATCCATGCATGGCGAATAAATCGGAAGATGAATTTGCGAAGGATGACTCGGTAGAAGTTCTTGTCGAAGAAATTTTCCCTATGGTGGATTTGATTTGCCCTAATATTCTTGAAGCAAAGACTATAACAGGGATGGATATCAAGAATGTAGAGGATATGAAAAAAGCGGCTAAGAAAATCCATGATATGGGAGTCAAGAACGTTCTTCTCAAAGGAGGCAGTCATATTGAAGGA
>JAAYIA010000038.1 GCA_012735145.1 Clostridiales bacterium
AAATGTAATAAGACCCGGCGACAGTTCAGACATTCCCGTAGGAATTCCTTTTCCGATACATGTGACAACCTTGCCTATATCAAACTCAAAACGTTTGAAGCGTATTTTTGCCCGCTTAGACAGAAAATGCATAAGGTATAGGATAATAACTATCATCTGAGAAATTACGGTTGCAATTGCCGCACCGAATACCCCTTTGTGCCAGACGAATATAAATAGGTAGTCCAAAATACAATTCATCACAACTCCGATTGAAACGATTGCAGTTGCAAGAGACGGATGTCCGTCTGTTGCCATCAAGATTTCAAATGTATATGAGAAGAGAAAGAAAGCGGAAAAAGGGGCAATTGTTCCTATATATGTAATGACATATTCTCTTGTGTCGTCCGTCGCCCCGAGAAAATCTGCGAAATTCTCTTTTAAAAGGCTTATACCGACAGAAATTATCAATGCTACAATAGCCAAAGCGAACGCATTTCGCGAGAAAACTCTGCCTGCCTCATCCTCATTACCTTCACCCTTAAGTCGTGCAACAGTAGTCGATGTACCTACAGCAAAAGTAATGGAAAGAGCCCATAAAAGGATTACAAATGGCCCCGAAATATTTACTGCCGCCAATGCGATCTCTCCGACTCCACGAGCAACAAATATTCCATCAACCAATGTATATGCTGTAAATACAACCTGTGCTGCAATAGACGGTATTATGTAACTTATATATTTTTGTTTGAGAGTCTTTCCTTCCAGCATTTATAATAAAACTCCTTTAGCCCATATTTGTATCCCAATAGCCACCAAAATTATTCCACCAAAAATCGAAGCCTTACCCGCAAGCTTTGTCCCGCATTTCTTACCTATTGCTATTCCGAAGAAACAAATAACAAAGGTTATTACTGCAATTATTAAAGCTGACAGTGTCGCTTTAAGAAACCCACATTCCGCTATAGAACAGCCCACTGACATTGCATCGATAGATGTTCCAATGCCTTGAACCATAAGATTCCCAGCAGTCAGTTTATTTCTTTTGTCGCTCTCTGCTGCTGTTTCATATTCAGCTTCTTTTTTTTCATTTCGAGTCGCTCTAACTCCTTCTATTAACATTTTGCCCCCTATATAAATAAGCAAAACGAGTGCAATCCAGGGTATATAGTACTTGAAAGCTGCAAACGCCTTGGCGACTGCGTGGATACAGGCCCATCCAGTCAAAGGCATAATACCATGGAAGCCAGCAAAAGTTCCGGCAACACCAAACATCCTTGTTCTTCTCATTTCGGGTTCATTTAAACCATTTGCAAGAGAAACTGAAAATACATCCATAGAAAGACCAATTCCCAAAAGAAAACTATTCATTACAAATCCAAAGATTTTCATAATCTATCCTCTCATCGATAGGCATAATAGTTCTTATTGGACAAAAATAAAAAAGCGAGGTTGTATATCAACAATAAACCTATACTCTTTTATTGTAATCATTTCACATTTAACTAACAAGGGCAAGTTCTCAATACAGCACTACTTATGAATTGTTTTATCTTAACAAGCATAGTCATCCCGACTATAGCAGGTCTTTGACCAAAGAAGCAAACTCTACAGCGCTTCCTCCTCCTGCCGTTCCCGTCATCCTACTTCCAACCTTATCGTTCGCATATAAAATGGCAGTTTCTAATTTCTTTGCCTTGTCATAATATCCGATATGTCTGAGTAGCATAACAGCTGCCGTCATCAAACTGGCAGGATTAGCCAGGTCTTCGATGCCTTCCTCAACCATTCGTGGAGCACTTCCATGAACAGCCTCAAACATCGCATATCTGCTCCCTATATTTGCAGAGCCTGCTGTTCCTACACCACCTTGTATCTGTGCTGCCTCATCTGTAATTATATCTCCATACAGATTAGGAAGAATGAATACCTCGAAGCTATTTCTTATTTCCTTATTTACAAGATTTGCAGCCATTATATCTACAAACCAGCAATCAGTTTCAATCTCAGGATAATCCTTAGCTATTTCAAGACATATTTTTTGAAAGTCTCCATCCGTCTTTTTGAGAATATTCGCCTTTGTAACTATTGAAACTTTTTTCTTCCCATTCTCTTTGGCATAATCAAATGCAGCTCTTGCAATCCTGCGAGTGCCCTCAGCTGTAGTAACCTTAAAGTCAACAGCAATCTCATCATTTATCCTGATACCTTTGCTTCCAAGTGCATATTCGCCTTCGGTATTTTCACGAAAGAACATCCAGTCGATACTTTCTTCATCAATCTTGACAGGCCTCACATTAGCAAATAGGTCGAATGTTCTTCTTAGAAAAACATTTGCGCTTTCTAGATTTTTTCCCCCCATAGATGCATTAGGTGTCGTTGTTGGTCCCTTTAGTA
>JAAYIA010000039.1 GCA_012735145.1 Clostridiales bacterium
CCTTTATCTTTGGGGCCGTCTGTAAATACATGTCCGAGGTGAGAGCCTGAGTTGCTTCTTACCTCTGTTCTTACCATTCCAAAGCCATAGTCAGCCCTTTCATTAACCGCTTCAGCAGTTATAGGTCTTGAGAACGCCGGCCATCCACATCCGGAGTCAAATTTATCTTCTGATGAGAATAGAGGCTCTCCGCTTACTGCATCTACATAAACACCCTTTTCAAAGAAGTTATCATATTCTCCTGTGTACGGTCTCTCCGTCTGTCCATTCTGAGTAACTTCATAAGCCAGTCTGCCTATTCGGCTTATCATTTCTTCTTCAGTCTCTGCCTTGTCTTCATCCGAAAGCATCATATAACCTCTCGATATATGGCAATACCCTCTTGGATGCTTATCCAGATATTTTTGATGGAACTCTTCTGCCGTGTAAAAGTTTTCAAAATTATTTACTTCTACCGCCAGTTTCCTGCCCACTTTGACCTCTTCCCTGTCGTATATAGTCTGAATATCCTGAAGCTGACTCTCGTCCGTATAGTATATACCTGTTCTGTACTGTACACCTATATCGTTGCCTTGACGATTAAGCGAAACAGGATCAATTACCATAAAGAAAAATCTGAGAATCTGCTTGAGTGAAATTATACTATCATCATATACAATGCGCACAGCCTCTGCATGTCCGCTACCCGAACATACCTCTTCATAGGATGGATTTTCTGTCGGTCCATTAGCATATCCCGATTCTGTAGATATTACACCTTCAAATTGGTCAAAGAACTTCTGTAAACCCCAGAAGCAGCCTCCAGCCAAGTATATTGTTTTAATCATCTTGTAACTCCTACCTCATATTGCTTATATTTTAAATAACACTTTAGTCTTTGCTTGTTTCTTTTTTTAATTCGTTGTTCTTTGACCATTCTTTGATAAAATTGACAGTTATCATAATTATTATGACGATACCAATATATCCTTGTGGTGGATATAGGTATTTGACAAGAGTCTTGAAACCAAACTGACTTATCATAAAGCCAATAATTGCTGCCACTAAAAGTATATATTTCTTTGCAGATGATTTCTTAATCTTAGTGCTGAATGCATAGAACGTGCTTGAAGCGGTTGCATACATTGAGCCGAACAAAACCACGGTATATACGATCCCCAGAGGTTTTGATATCCTCGATGCATAGCCTACAAGAGGAAGAGACATGGTGTTTGAAAAAGCCATATCTCTAAGTATAGCTGCCAGCAGCAATATAGTCAGAATCGCCGGAAGAAAGCTACCCCAAAAAGCTCCCCTGTAAGCACTCTTTCTATCTCTTGAATTAACTGCACAAGCACCGGCCATAGGAATCATTCCTATTCCGTTATATGCAGTGAAAATTATAGCAGCGAGCATCCAATTTGATGCCATAGGTGAGGCCTCATAACCTTCTATAGGACCGCTTTGCTCTATACCGGGATAGAATATCGTAATAATCACTACGAGCATTGTTATTCCAAAAACCAACGGCACGACCTTGTTGAATACAGCAGAAAGTCTTTCAAAATCACCTATAACAGTAAAGTATGTCAGAATTACTATTGCGATTCCGCCAACTCTACTGTCAATTCCAAACTGCTGCTCAAGAAGGGCTCCAGCAGCCGCACTCATGGCAATGATTAGGGTATAATAGATTCCTGCCATCAGATATCCGATTCCCTCTATCAGCCTATTATCGTCTAGTGGAGATATAATCTTACCCAGATCACTTGTTCCCTTACTTTCCGACACATAGGTTAGCATCAAAGCAAGAATAACAAATATAAGCACCATAAATGATGCACCTAAAAACCCCTTTTTACCAAAAACACCAAAGAACTGCCAACATTCTCGACCTGACGAAAAACCTGCGCCAATGATGACGCCAATATACATACTTGCTACTTTTGCAGAGGTAAGTCTTCTCTTCATCGTAATTTGTTTTCAAATATTTCTACGATTGTTTTCTCTGTTCCAACCATTCCCGGAGAAGCGATTAGTCCAATATTTCTCATGGTGTCTTCCGATGTTTTGCCGTTGATGCCATGGGCTTCTTCAATATATATGCCGTTCATAGCAAAATCGACTGACTTATATGCGGCATCTACAGCAGCAACACCTTTCATGGTACATCCATGATTTCCGCCATCGCAGATCATGCCTGTTATACTGCTTGCCATATTGTTGAGTGTATAGCCCATCATTTCAACATTTCCGCCACGCAGATATACAAGCCCACATGCCATACCTGTGCCTGCAGCTATTGCACATCCGCAAAATGCCGATAGCTTACCTGAGTACTCTTTGATATATGTACATATTAAATAGCTAAGCATAGTCGCCCTGTACAGCTGTTCTTCGCTATACCCGTTGGTCTTAAAAGCCGCATACAAAGGCATTGTTGCAATAATCCCATGGGCCCCTGAACCCGTTATACTCATAGCCGGTTTCTCAATACCAACTACTCGAGCTTCAATAGTTGCATTACACAAAAGAGAAGCTGTCATCTGTTCATCGTATGAAAATTCTTTGCCACCATTTCTCTCAAGAAGACGTTTCCCGAAAGGTGTTCTGTCACTTGCCATGCCTGTATGAAACAGCTCCATATTAACTTTGAATGCTTCTTTGACGAATTCGATCTCTTTAACATCGACATTATTAACATACTCAACCAGTTCAGCAAGTGTATAGCTGTGAATATAGTGTTTGTCTTCATTCGGAATATCCGATATCGACTGTGTAACAATGTCAGCCTTGCTTTCGACTTTCTTATAATCTGAGTCCTCTGCCATTTCGGCATCGGTATCGAATACAATCTTTTTACCTACCTCTATCCTCGTTATATTAGTATGTGAATCGCGAATGGTTACAGAAGCCTTGTTATCTTTAGTCTCTACAGTTGCTTTGATAAATATGCGACTTGTGATTTCACTGAGGGAAACAGTAATTTTCCCTTCTTTTACGAGCTTCTCTGCCGCAATATTATCTTTTTCTGTAACATCACGAAGGGCTTCAAGTCCCGCATCTGCATTTCCTGCCACATATCCGAGTGCTGCAGAATATATGTTACCAACCTCGTTACTATTAGGAATACCACACGTAAATGCATTCTTATACATACCACTGTTCATTGCAACATTGACGCTTACAAGTTCCCCACTGACATGCTTTCTTGCGCTTGCGACAGCAAAAGCTATTGCACCCGGTTCCGTAACTCCAAGGGCCGGTTTCATATCATCTTTAATTAACTTTGTTAATGCATGCATCAATAAATCTCCTGAATACTTATTCGTAAATCTCCCACTCATTGGTTTTAAGTGCTCTAAGTGCTCCTTCAGCAAGTGCTCTCATCTCTTCCTCTCCCGGAACTCTCAGGATAGGAGCAATCTTATTTACATATGACCCAATTTCCTCACAGAATTTCTCTGAATAAGCCATTCCACCTGTGAAAATAATTGCATCAACATCAAATCTGAGAACTGCAGACATGGAACCGACGTCTTTTGCTAACTGATATGCTATGGCCTTGAAAGCTCCCATCATATTTTCATCACCTGCAAAAGCTTTTTCTTCTACTGTTCTGAAATCTTTAGTATTAGCGTATGAGTATACCCCTGCTTCCTGTCCAATTATTCTCTTAACATCAGCCTTTGTCATTCCTTCTTTAAAGCAAAGGTTAACCAAAGCGTTTGCCGGCAGAGTTCCGCCTCTGTCCATTCCCATCGAACCCTCATCTTTGACATTGTTGACATCGATTACTCTGCCTTTCTTGTGTGCAGCTACCGAAACTCCTCCTCCAAGATGACAAACTATGAGGTTAAGCTCCTCATATGCTTTACCCAGCTGCTTCGCAGCTTTCCTTGCTACAGACTTATGATTGAGCGCATGGAAAAATGACTGTCTCTCGAATCCGGGCATTGCCAGACCTGAGTATCTTGCGATTGGTTCAAACTCATCTACACATACAGGGTCGACAAAGAATGCCGGTATACCGACTTTATCAGCCAATTCCTTTGAGATTAAAGCTCCGAGGTTTGCTGCATGTTCTCCGTAAGGAGGGTTCTCGATGTCATGAATAACTGCATCGTTTACCTTGTATGTTCCGGATGGAATATGCTTAAAGAGTCCACCTCTTCCACATATTGCATCGAAATCCTCCAGCTTATAACCGTTCTCGTGAACAGTATTCAAAATTGCCTCTGTGCGGAACGGTGCCTGCTCTACGACATGTGAGTATTTTGCGATTTCCGAAGCATCATGATCGATACCTGCACGCATTACCTCGTTCTCTTCGTCGAAAACGCAGATTTTTGTTGAAGTAGCACCAGGGTTGATTACAAGAATTTTCATTGGTTTAATTCTCCTTTCATTGTAAGCCTTGATAATTCCTTGTGGTTTTTTCTAGTATTTTTAATGAGTTGCAACCATATTACTGATTTTTAGTATTTTTATCAATCTCCGAGTCTGGCAATAAGCTGTCCCGACTTTACGCTGTCACCTTCTCTGACGTAGATTTTCTCGACCTTGCCTTCTCCTGTAGAAATAACATTTGTCTCCATCTTCATTGCTTCTATGATAGCAATAGGCTGACCTTCTTCAACCTCGTCTCCTTCACACACGAGCAGTTTAACGACAGTCCCCGGAATATTTGCTCCAATCTCATATATGTCATCCTGCTGCGCAAACTGAATCTGTGAGCCGGATACCGATGTTGTCAAAGCCTGCTTGTCCTTTATAGTAACAACTCTTCTGTAGCCGTTTACTGTGAATGTTAGATCTCTATTTCCTGCTTCGTCAGTTTCTCCTACATGCTCGAGTGTAATAACCAAAACCTTACCCGGTTTGAGCTTTACCTCAACTGTCTGCCCACGCGCGATACCATGGAAGAATACGTCACTTCCCATATTTCGGAAATTGCCAACTTCTCTCAGCTTCTTGATGTATTCTTCAAACACCTTATTATACATAGAATATGAAACCTGTTCTTGGTCCGTTCCCTCAAGCCCGAGGTCATTTACGAGGTGAGCCTTGATAGCATCAAAGTCATCAGGTGGGAGAAGCTCTCCCGGTCTACATGTTATAGCCTTCTTTCCTTTGAGAACTATCTTCTGTAGCTCTTCTGGGAATCCAAATTCAGGCTGCCCCATCATCCCTTCAAAATATGTAACTACACTGTCAGGAAAGTCAAAATTTTTGCCCTTTTCAAGTATGTTCTCAGGAGTCAGATCATTCTGAACCATAAATATAGCGAAGTCTCCGACTACCTTTGATGATGGTGTCACTTTGATAATATCACCGAGCATCTGATTAACCTTGACGTACATGTCCTTCACTTCATCGAATTTATAGCCTATTCCAAAGCTTTCAACCTGAGGTTTTAAGTTAGAATACTGTCCACCCGGTATCTCAAGTCTGTAAATTTCGGCAGAAGCTGCCTTGAGGTCGGATTCAAAATCAGAATATACAGGTCTTACATCTACCCAGTAGTCAGAAATCTCTTGTAAACCTCTTTGATTCATTCCCGTATCTCTATCACTCTTCTCAAGAGCTGCAACTATCGAGTTAAGTGCAGGCTGGGCTGTCAGCCCGGACATGCTATTAAATGAAGCATCAATAATATCTACTCCTGCCGCAGCCGCCATTAATAATGTCGCTACTCCGTTCCCCGATGTATCATGTGTATGCATACAAATAGGTACTGTAACTTCATTCTTGAGAGCCTTAACTAGCTTCTCTGCCGCCATAGGCTTTATCAGACCTGACATATCCTTGATTCCAATGATGTGAGCTCCCATTTTCTCGAGTTTCTTTGCCATTCTCACATAGTAATCCAAGTTATATTTATCCCTATTTTCATCGAGAATGTCTCCTGTATAACAGATAGCAGGCTCTGCAATCGCTCCTACATTAAGGACCTCATCGAGAGCAATTTCTATCCCCTTAATCCAATTCAAGGAATCGAAAATTCTGAAAACATCAATTCCTGCTTTATATGCTTCCTGTACAAATTTTCTTATAGTATTGTCGGGATAGTTTTTGTACCCTACTGCATTTGCTCCTCTTATGAGCATCTGCATAAGAACGTTAGGTATATTATTTCTAAGAACTGCCAGTCGTTCCCATGGATCTTCTCCAAGGAATCTCATTGCAACGTCAAATGTCGCTCCACCCCACATTTCATATGAGAACATGTCCTTACCGTACATCGCCATAGCCGGAGCGATTTTTTCCATGTCCTTGGTTCTTACCCTCGTTGCAAGAAGTGATTGCTGAGCATCTCTGAGAGAAGTATCTGTCAAGAGAATTCTCTGCTGTTCGAGTACCCAGTCTGCCAGTCCCTTTGCACCCCTCTCATCGTATATCTGCTTTGTTCCTCTAAGCTTTGCAACCTCATTTTCGTCAATCTTAGGAACTACAGGCACGTTGAATGTACCCGCCTTATCCTTTCTCTGATTGACGACCATGTCACCAAGAAAATCAAGCACCTGAACCTCTTTGTCTGCAACAGCTCTTATATTAAGAAGCTCCGGGTTTTGTTCAATAAAGCCCGTAGTGCATTTCCCACTTCTAAATGTTGGGTGGTTAAGAAGGTTGAGGAGGAAACCTATGTTGGTTTTGATTCCCTCAATTCTTATCTCTTTGAGAGCCCTTACAGCCTTCTTGCACATGCCTTCGAAAGTTCTGTCATAAGCACAGACCTTAACAAGTAAGGAATCATAGTATGGTGAAATAACAGAACCGGTAAATCCGTTACCTCCATCCAGTCTAACACCATTGCCGGATGCTGATCTGTACTGAGTAATCGTTCCCGTATCAGGTGCAAAATTATTTGTTGGGTCTTCCGTTGTTACTCTGCACTGTACTGCATAACCATTCAGCTTCACGTCATCTTGGCTATAAATACTTATCTGCGGTGAATCGAGAGGGTATCCCTCGGCAACTCTAACCATTGCTTGCACCAAATCTATGCCTGTAACAAGCTCTGTTACGGTGTGCTCAACCTGTATTCTTGTATTCATCTCGATGAAATAATGTTTGCCATCTTCATCTACAAGAAATTCAACAGTGCCGGCACTTCTATAGTTAACAGCCCTAGCTATCTTGAGAGCATCCTCATACATGGACTTTTTCTGTGCATCATTAATACTGATTGCAGGAGTAAATTCTACAACTTTTTGATGCCTTCTTTGTACAGAGCAATCCCTCTCATACAAATGTACGATGTTTCCGTACTCGTCTCCAAGCACCTGTATTTCAATATGCTTAGGATTTTCAAGATATTTCTCTACAAAAATATCACCATTTCCGAAAGCTTTAACAGCCTCACTTTGGGCACTCTTAAATTGAGGAATAAGATCTTCCTTATTCCTTACAATTCTCATGCCCCTACCTCCACCGCCTGCAGCCGCTTTGAGCATTACAGGGTATCCTGCCACTTCTGCAAATTCAAAAGCTTCCTGCTCTGTATTTATAGCTGCTTCGACACCGGGTATACAAGGAACGCCGACTTTTTCTGCAATAAGCTTGGATTGAATCTTATCTCCCAGCTTATTCATCATCTCGTGAGTAGGTCCAATGAATACCAAACCGGCGTCTTCGCACGCTTCTGCAAAGTTCGGATTTTCTGACAGGAAACCATATCCGGGATGAATAGCATCACAGCCCTTGATCTTTGCAATATGAATTATTTCATCAATATCGAGATAAGCATCGATAGGATTTTTGCCTCTGCCAATCTCATACGACTCGTGTGCTTTCGTTCTGAAAAGAGCATTCCTATCCTCTGCAGAGTAAACTGATACCGTCCTGATTCCCAGCTCTCTACACGCTCTTATTATTCTTATGGCGATTTCGCCTCTGTTTGCTATAAGAACTTTCTTAAATGTATTTACATTAGCCATAACATCCTCCCAACGATATTATTTACCTGTCCTGTTTGAGCTTTTTCTTCGCTCCAGTTCAGTCAGATACTTCTTTCTTAATCTTATGTCTGCGGGGGTAACCTCTACAAGTTCATCTTCATTGATAAACTCCAAAGCCTCCTCTAAGGTAAAAGTTCGCGGAGGTGTGAGTTTAATCGTATCGTCACTACCTGCAGCTCTCATGTTTGTGGCTTTCTTAGCCCTAGACGGATTTACGACCATATCATCAGACCTGGCATTCATTCCAACAATCTGGCCTTCATATACATGGTCCTGAGGTTTTACAAACATCTGCACTCTCTCCTGAATGGTGAAAATTGCATATGCTGTGCAATGCCCCTCTTCCTGTGCCACAGCTACTCCGTTGATACGATCCGGAATATCTCCCTTCCATGGTTCAAAGCCTTCAAATCTCCTTATCATTGTTCCTTCACCATGTGTATCATTGATGAACTCAGATCTGTATCCCATAAGGCCTCTCGTAGGCGCTGTGTATATAATCTTGGAATATCCGTTACCCTCTGACATCATCTCCCTCATCAACCCTTTTCTCAGATTGAGTTTGGAAATTACCGATCCTGTGTATTCATCAGGAAGGCTGACAACAACTTCCTCCACCGGCTCGAGATTCTCTCCGTTCTTTCCTTTTTTGATAACGACCTCCGGCTTTGATACAGCAAGTTCATAGCCTTCTCTTCTCATATTCTCTATAAGAACTGAAAGGTGCAATTCCCCTCTTCCGGACACCTTGAAGCAATCCGTTGAATCCGTCGGTTCTGCGAGAAGCCCGACATTTACTTCCAATTCTTTATCAAGCCTTTCCTTGATATGCCTTGAGGTAATGTATTTCCCCGCTTTTCCGGCAAAAGGGGAAGAGTTTACCATAAAATTCATGGACAATGTAGGTTCTTCTATGGATATACTTCCTAGAGATTCGGGATGTCCCGTATCACAGATTGTTTCTCCTATCGATATATCCGAAATACCCGATACAACTACGATATCACCACACTCTGCTTCGCTGACAGGCAATCTGCTCATTCCTTTATATACAAAGATCTGGTTGATTTTAGATTTTGTTGCACTACCATCTACTCTTGTCACTGCCACAGTCTGCGCTTCTTTAATTACTCCTCTTGTAACCCTTCCTATACCAAGACGACCTATATAATCATCGTATGCCAGAGTCGACACCTGTAGCTGAAGAGGTTCGTTCCTTCTGTCAGGATATGGATTGCAATGGTTTACAATGCAATCAAGCAAAGGCGTGATATCAAAATCCATATATCCTTTTGGGGACTTCATAATCTTAGCTGCCCCTTCTCCTATAACAATCCCTTCAATTTCAGAAGGATCTTTAACTGCTATTCCCTGTCTTGCGATACCATACAGGATTGGGAAGTCTAACTGTTCATCACTTGCTTCAAGGTCCATAAAGAGTTCATACACCTCGTCCACAACCTCGTCTATTCTTGCATCCTTCTTGTCTATTTTGTTGATAAATAGTATAGGATTCAATCCCTGCTGTAAAGCTTTGTTGAGAACAAATCTTGTCTGAGGCATAGGCCCTTCGCTGGAATCCACTAGCAAAATTACCGTATCAACTGTCTTCATTATTCTTTCGACTTCTGAGCTGAAATCTGCATGTCCCGGTGTGTCGACTATGTTAATCTTATAATCCTTATACATTATAGAACAGTTTTTAGAATATATTGTTATACCTCTCTCTCTCTCTATTGCATCTGAATCCATTACACACTCGACTGCGTTCTCATTATCTCTAAAAACGTGTGACTGATTAAGTAATGCATCAACAAGGGTGGATTTTCCTGCATCTACATGTGCGATAACTGCTATATTTATTATTTTTTGTTTCTGTTTCATATTTTTAAAATCTCCAATATCTTCTATCCATGTTGTGATACGCATCCTTTATCGTTCTGCAGAATGTTACAATATTTTGTGCATAATCAATAGTTGTCGGTTTGTCTTTCAAAATGCTAAATCCACCTTCTTCTCTGTCATCCTTATACCATTCCGGCTCCGGAACATTCAGACTCAAAAAAGAAATCGCCCAGGAACTTGCTCCTCCAAACCTAATTGCATAAGGCATCATCTTGTAGTAATAATTCTTGTCCGCAAGATGATTTTGCAATAAGTCTCGGGGACTAGGGTGATATATAAATTGTCTTAACTGCATAAATTTAGATGCCAGGACTGCATTCTCCTTACCTCTTGCCTTCATTATGCAGATAAAGAATATTGACAAAATTGATGCTACAAGCAAAACCACAACCTGAAGCCATGATTCTGTCTTTACAAGAGTCTTAACAGATATATATATAGGTATCAGCATCAACAATGATATTGTCAAAATCATCATAGGAAAATATGATGGTTTTGACGATGAGTATTTCTTGTCTTTGAGATGACACATATACATTAGCAAAGCAGCTGTAATCACTACTATTGAGACAGACTCTATGTAATTGATTGGAAGATATTCATATAAGTATCTCATAGCATTGGCCACACCCAGGCCTAATGACAACAGGAATATACCTATTAGTCTAAATATTTTAGAGATAGGCTTGATTGAAACCATTTCTTTACTTGAATAGCCTGCTGCAATATCTTCTCTGATGCTCTCTTTTATTCTCTTGATTCTTATTCCTATATCTTCCATCTCCAGAGCCCTGCCCGGATATATGTCTTCAAACAATATATTGTAAGCATTCCTAATATGCCTTGCTTCATTGCTTGGTTCCTCCAGCCGGTATAGCCTATATTTTTTAGGCTCATATTCAGAGATTCTCAGATAGCCGTTTATACCAAAATATAAAAATAAACTAATAACATCGTTGGTTCTGACTCTGCTGTTGAAGATATAGCCTATTTCAACAGGAGAAACATTTTCTATAGGCTTTGTCTGTGGTTTCTTCTCTATTACCGGTTCTCTACCGCCTATCAACCAAAACAAGAACAGAATGACAGCTATAATAGCCATTATTCCCGCCATTGCATTTATGGATATTCTACCATCCAGAGCACCTTCCCAATATCCGTTAGGTAATTTTGCAATAACTGTAATCCCAAAATTCTCAGGAATCTTCTCTCCCGTTATTGTAACTGTCTTGGCTCTCTCATTCTCATAGTAAGTAAGCTTATTCCCTACATCTTGAATACCAAGCTGCCCCGCATAGTAATAAACATCTTCCCAGTCGAAATCGCTCGGGAAGGAAATATTTATTGACATCTTCCCTATCGGTTGTTTCCATTCCGGTAAAAGCGCCTTGAAATAGAACAAATCTTTTGTATCATCTCTATCGTCAAATTCCTTTATGGTGTATTTAATATTGTAAATATGGGCACCTTTAGTTAGCCTGTCCTTATCTACAATTGAAATCGTGCTTGCCTTATCAGATTTTTGTGACTTATATGCAGTATTTTCAACTGCAATATCAGTAACTATAAAATGACCGCTTGGAATCGAAAACTCAATCTTCTGGGCATCATCAGGAAGAAAAGCAGATATTCTCTGTGCAACAACAATAGAATGATCCTTATGAACTACAGCATTGAGATCATATGACTTGACCTCAAACGCTACATTAGATGTTTCTGTTTTATTGTCAATAGTTTGATTGGTTTCTTCTATGCTGGATAATGCACTGACGTTGATGGCATCTGCGGTAATGACGATAATAACTGTGATTAATAGTGAAACAAGTGTTAATGCTACCCAAGAAAAATAATTTTTTTTGCTTTTATAAGCTTTTCTCATAATTTAATAAGCTCCATCACATGCGCTCTTTGTCGCAATTTGTTCTCTGTCTGTATTTTTAACGGATTATTCATTATACAATAACCCATTAAATTATATATCAATATATAATACACCTAAATGCCTTGTCTGTTCAAGGTTAGAGGGCTTGAAACTTCATCTGTAAAGAGTGTAAAATCGTGTTTGGAGGATTAAATATTATGAAAAGATCAGATTATATTTCCTGGGATGAATATTTTATGGGAGTTGCCCTCCTTGCAGCAAAAAGAAGCAAGGATCCAAGTACTCAGGTTGGTGCCTGTATCGTCGATCAAAACAACGTTATTCTTACTACCGGTTACAATGGTTTTCCTATAGGTTGCTCAGATGATGAGTTTCCGTGGGAACGCGAGGGCGAAATAACCAAATATCCATATGTCGTTCATGCCGAGCTTAATGCCATTCTGAACGCTTCGGGCAAATCTTTGAGAGATGCAAGGATATATGTCGCACTCTTTCCATGTAACGAATGTGCAAAAGCAATAATTCAATCCGGTATACGCGAGGTGGTATATCTTTCGGACAAATATGCAGACACCGAGGCCACCAAGGCTTCCAAGATGATGTTCACTTCTGCCGGAGTGAAGCTCACTCATTTCAAACCTGAGATAGATACCATAACCCTTGACTTTAGAGTCGACAGATAATTTAAATTTTAATACATTAAGACATCCGATACAGATAAAACCAAAAGGAGGTTCTGTTATGAAGCTTATTATCACCGCACCAAAAGGTAAAATGGACAGTCTCATAGTTGCTGACGCTGCAAAAAGAGACAATGTCCAAATCATAGCCGGCATAGGCCCTCGGGGCAGAGATTATATTGGAAAAGACATCGGTGACGTTGCTATGATAGGTCGTTCATTAGGTGTCCCGGTTGTAGATGACATATACTCTGTCATTGAAGAAGCTGATGTCGTTTGTGATTTCTCTACTGTCGAACTTGGTATGGAAGTTTTAAAAGCATGTGTCAAATATAACAAAGCTATCGTAATCGGTACCACAGGATTTACACCTGAACAAAGAGAGGCGATCATTGAAGCTTCCCATCAAATACCTGTAATGATGGCCGCTAATACGGATAGGATGGTCAACGTCATGAGAAAACTTCTTATGGAAGCAACCAGAGAGCTTTACGATGAAACAGATATAGAGATTATCGATATGCACGACAATAAGAAACTCGATGCTCCAAGTGGTACTGCAAGAGAACTTATCGAAAGCATGGGTGAAGCCGTCGGGAAAGATCTCGTAGGTGAAGCTGTTTATGGTCGAACTCAAGGAAAAAATCCTCGCGAAAAAGGTAAGGTAACCTTCCATGCAGTAAGAGGCGGAGATACTCCGTCAAGCCATACAATATACTTCTTTGGCGAAGGTGAGAGACTTGAAATTACGCACCATTGTCTTAATTGGAAGGGCTGTGCAAAAGGTGCTGTCAACGCTTGTATATGGATGTCTGATAAACCTGCGGGACTTTATGGTATACGAGAGTCTATGGGCTTATAAAGGAGAGCCGTATGATTGTTATATTCAATAAAGAAGAAAAGTTTTATTCCTCAGCTGAGGCATTTAAGCAATCCGTAAATGGGCCGGCAGCAATAATTGCTGATTTTGACGAAAAAGATATAGCTCTAAACTCAGCCGGTATTACATTGCTGCCTGTTTTCACAGACATCGAACGCAGGGTGATTCGATTTGAATCGGGAGATGATTACGATTACATATCCCTTTTTGCTTCTACTCCTACTGATAATAGGAAAGAGCCGTTTCCCATAGAAATCTATATCAACAAAAAGTTTTTGATTGTAGCTGGAAGCAATCCCATTATCGATAGATGGAGAGCAGATATTCTTGCACATACCCTCGAACAATTAACCCCACCACAAATGCTTTCACTACTTTTCAATCAGATTTTATCTCGCAATCACGACATCTTGGATGCGATTGAGGACAATATCGAAATGCTTGAAGAACGCGTCACCTTGAAGAAACTCGAGGATAATTCCAAGGATATCATTTCAATTCGCAAACAGCTCTTATCCTTGAAACGATATTTTGAAGAATTGTATCTTCTAATCGAGGAGCTTGAAGAAAACCAAAACAATCTATACACCAAAGAACACCTTAAAGTTTTTCATGTACAGAAAGGAAAAGCAAACCGTTTGCTAAATACTGTAATAAGTCTGCGCGATTATCTATCTCAGGTACACGAAACATATCAAAATCAACTTGATATAGGCTTAAATAATACTATGCAATTTTTTACTGTTGTTACATCAATCATTCTGCCCCTTACACTTATTACGGGTTGGTATGGTATGAATCTTAATATGCCCGAACTGAGATCGAGCATCACTTATACAAGTGTAATAATTATCAGTTTAGTGTATGTGGTGATTGCAGTTATTTTTTGTAAAAAAAAGGGCTGGTTTTAATTCTGCCCTACATATTGTGTTTTTTTGAATCCGGACTTCTTTATTGTTTTATAATCTTAGGATTTACTTTACTTATTATTTGTAAATCTCTCGATAATACATCTTGCTGCTCTGATTCCATCGCATGCGGCCGATGTTATTCCTCCTGCATATCCAGCCCCTTCTCCGGCCGGATAAATTCCCTTTATATTGCTTTCACCGAAGCTGTCTCTGACAATTCTAACAGGCGATGAGCTTCTCGTCTCTGTTCCTATGACTACAGCATCCGAATTGTCATATCCCTTAATCTTGCGAGCAAAGACAGGAACAGCCTCTCTTATTGCTTCTGCCGCAAAGTTCGGCAAGGAATTTATCACAGGTCTTGATTCTTCGCTATGCTCGTCAAGAAATTCATTCATACTGCAACGAGGAGGTGTATAATCTCGTCCACCATTTAGGAAAGCTAATCTCTCATATTTTTCTTGAAACCGAACTCCTGCCAATACATCTTCTTCGTTAAAATCTTCTATTCTTACATCGCAAAGAATTCCACTATTTGCTTTTCCGCTGTCTCTTTTGCGATTACTCATCCCGTTAACGCAAAGCTCCCCTTCTTTTGTTGTGCAAATGACAACTTCTCCTCCGGGGCACATACAAAAAGAATATACTCCTCTTCCATTCCCTGCCTTGTATGACAACTTATATTCGGCCGGTGGCAATTTCCCGACATTTTCTTCTCCATATTGAGCAGAGTCAATCATTTGCTGAGGATGCTCCATTCTTACACCTATCGAAAAAGGTTTCTTCTGCATTTCCAGACCAGTATCTCGCATCAACTTGAAGGTATCTCTTGCACTATGCCCGACAGCAAGTATAAGTGCATTCGTCTCTTTTACTTCCAGGCCCTTATCCGATAGTATTTCCACACTTTTAAGCTCACCATCAGAAATATTTATGCTTTCCAGCTTTGTGTCAAAGCAAATCTCACCGCCAAGCTCTTTGATTTTTTTCCTTAGATTTACAATCACGGCTCTGAGGACATCTGTTCCAATGTGGGGTTTTGCGAGATACATAATGTCACTGCCTGCTCCTGCATCAGCAAATTCACTAAGAACATTACGGATAAGTCCATCCTTAATTCCCGTTCCCAGCTTACCATCCGAAAATGTTCCTGCACCACCCTCTCCAAACAGAAGATTGGCTTCCGGATCGAGTATTCCTTCTTTCTTAAACTTATCAACGGCCTTTATACGTGCTATCATCTCCGGACCTCGTTCAATTATCATGGGAGAATATCCCCTCCTGGCAAGCTCAAGACCTGCAAATATACCACATGGTCCCATACCTACAATAATTGGTCGACCTAAAATTTTACCTGTTCCGCACAGAGGTTCAACTATTTGTTCAGCTTCATCATCCACTTTAAGTAAATGTCCTATTGTTCTATTTCCATCTCTAACACATTTCTTAGAATTATTTCCTACTGTGGGGTTTTTGGTCAATTCTTTTTTTGTATGAAAATCTACTGTGTATACAAACATCACCTTAGGTTTTTTTCTCGAGTCTATGGACTGCCTGCGTATCTCAAAGTCTTGTATGTCCTTGACTTCAATACCAAGTCCGTCTGCTACTATTTGGGGCAGCTTTTCCTTAGGTACGCTTATTTTTGTTTTCACTTCGTTCAATCTATAATGATGCATTTTTACTTATATCCCTTGCTGATAAGATTCCAGTCAACCACGCATTACTCAAGTTATAGCCTCCACAAGGATAGTCTCTATCCAGAAGCTCTCCTGTTATGTATAGACCGGTGCAAAGCCTGGATTCAAATGTAGACAGATCTACTTCTTCAACGGATACTCCTCCTGCTGTCGCTTGTGCATCTTTCCAGCCTCTTATTCCTATCGGGCAGAATGTTAGCTGATGCACAGCATCGGATATTGATGCAATCTCTTCATCGGTCAATGTGGAGACAGGCCTACCTGAGGTAAATATACTACCTGCAATTTGCTCTTCGGCATATTTTATTACATATTCTGCAATATTTTCTTTGAGTACTGTGCATAGAACATCTGATATCTTCTCTCCGCTTAACTCACTTTTTCTTCTTTCTGACAAGTGATCTTCTATATGTCCGTCGCTAAACAAATCAATTTTTATGCGGAATTGTTCAAGTGTTTCACCGGCTGATTTATTATATCTCATAAATCTTGTCATGTTGAATACACAAATCCCTGAAAGCCCGTATTTCGTGAACTGAATTTCTCCCATTTCTTCAAATATCTTAGTGTCCTCTTCAAAGAGTCCTGTTATATCCTTATACAAAGATATCCTTCCCCTCATACGTGTTCCGCCAAGAGTCCTTGCATCTAAAGTTCCGGTGCTCTGCCATTCACGACATTCGACAGATGTTAGAACAGGCACGGCCGTGACTATGGTATGTCCCAGCTCTCTTGATATTTTATATCCGTCACCCGTCGTTCCGAACGTCGGTCCCGCCTTCCCTCCTGTTGCCAGAATGACGTTAGAAGAGCAGACATTGCCATTATGAGTGGTTTTGCCTGCCCCGTAAATATATTCTATTTCAAAAATATCTTCTCTTTTTTGCACAGAACGTACCTCTGCACCCGTTATAATCTCAATGCCGAGTTCTATTGCTTTTCTGTCAAGCAAGGCTGTGACATCAGCTGCTGATTCGGAATAAGGGTACACCAATCCATTATCATATGCCCTCGTCACAAGTCCAATTTTGCCAAAGAAAGACATAATGTCCTTGTATCCCTCTGCATCGACATTGGCTATATTGCACCTACCACTTCCTGTTGCCCTTATCTTGCAACCTAACTCATCATTTTTCTCCAAAATAGCAACTCTGAATTCAGGTGCTTCGATTCCAAGTTCGATAGCCGCTGCAAGTCCCGATGCCCCTCCGCCTACGATAACAGCATCATAAACATCTCCTGATACTCTACTCTTCTTATCTATATTATTTTTCATCCGTGCTTCCAAAACCGCCATTTCTTATTTCTGCAGACTCTGCACCTACAGGAATCTCGTACTTCATAACAATTCCTTGTATAAAAGGTTTTCCTGTAGTCAAATCTATTATCTCCTCAGACGGATTTTCTATAGAAACGATAATATGACCCTCATTGTCCGAATCACAGTAATCAGCGTCAATTACGCCTACTGTGTTAGACAATCTTACCCCATATTTGAAGCCCAAGCCACTTCGAGGAAAAATCATCAGAACACTTCCTTTATCAGCATCATCTGTCGCCCATCTTATAGCTGTTGGTATTCTTAACGTAGCTCCCGGCTCTAATCTTAAATTAAAGGGTGCAAAAAAATCACACCCTGCAGAAGCTGATGTAGCTTGTAGTGGCAGAATAATCTCATCATATATCTTTTTTAATTCAGCCTCCGTAGTTTCTTTGAATCCACAGTCTTTCTTCCATCTTTCGTAAGACACTTTTTCAAAATGTGACATAATCAAAATCCTTTATTATTTCTCACTGGCTCCGCTAATTGCAAGTCTAAGCTCATCTGCCATATCGGTTTCTTCCCACCTGACGCCCAGATCGTTTCTTCCCATATGTCCATAGGCAGCAAGTTGCTTATATTGAGGCCTTTTTAGATTCAATTTCTTCATAATTGCAGCAGGCCTCATATCGAAATGATCGGAGATAAGATTGGCAATTTTTTCGTCATCTACCATACCTGTTCCAAATGTTTCTACCGCTACAGATACAGGCTCGGCAACTCCGATTGCATAAGCAAACTGGACCTCACAGACTGTTGCGATTTCCGCAGCAACTATATTCTTTGCGATATACCTTGCCATATATGTTGCAGACCTGTCTACCTTTGTAGGATCTTTACCCGAAAAAGCACCTCCTCCATGCGAAGAATGCCCTCCATATGTATCTACAATGATTTTTCTCCCGGTCAGACCTGAGTCCCCCATGGGTCCACCAATAACAAATCTTCCTGTTGGGTTCACATAGAACTTTGTATTCGAGTCTATCAACTCTTCCGGTATGACAGGTTTAATAACCTTATCTATCATATCCTCTCTTATTTGCTTGAGCGACACATCTTCGCTGTGCTGTGTTGATACGACAACTGTATTGATTCTTTTAAGAACCCCATTATCATATTCAACTGTTACCTGAGTTTTTCCGTCAGGTCCAAGATATGGCAAGGTGCCATTTTTTCTTACCTCGGCAAGTCTCTTCGACAAAGCGTGAGCCATCTGAGTCGATATAGGCATAAGTTCTTCTGTCTCATTACAAGCGTAACCGAACATCATTCCCTGATCTCCCGCACCTGTCATATCAAATTCATCTCTTTTGCCACCTTCTTTAATCTCCAAGGACTCATCTACTCCCATAGCTATATCAGCCGATTGTTCTTCCATACGAACTATAATATCGCAGGTATTTCCATTAAAGCATACATCGTCCCTATCATAGCCTATTTCGCATATCGTTTTGCGAGCGATAGCCTCATAATCCACCTGGAAATTTCCTGAAGCTTCTCCAAATATCATAAGGAAATCCTTCTTAGTTGCTACCTCACAAGCAACGTGTGCATTAGGATCTTGCTCCAGGATAGCATCCAAAATAGCATCCGAGACTTGGTCGCATAGTTTGTCTGGATGGCCCTCTGTTACGGATTCAGAAGTGAAGAGTTTAGTCATTTTATATCTCCTATATATCTGACCTTGCGGTCTTATTAGCCATAAAAAAATCCCTCTGCCACATGCAGAGAGATACCCTTGTCCTCATCTGCCGGGAAATGGCTTATCTCCCGTGGGAATTGGCACCTTCACCTTCTGGTAGAGGTTGCCGCGAGTTCACCGGGCCCATTCCCTCACTCGCTCTTAATAAGGTGTTTTAATTATATCTTCGGAAGAGATAATGTCAATAGCACATAAGTGTTGATTTGCACACATCAGCATAAATATGTTTGAAAATTTATATTGCTTTTTTCTTTGCTCTGCAATCTGTTATAATAATTTTAAGGAGGAATATATGACTGAATTCCACGTTGTAGAGGGTAAATTATCGGAATACTACAATCACTTCGCTGACTATTCATTCACTTCATGTGAAGCGACAGAAACACGCCTAATGGGTGCTGTTGCTTTTCGTGTTACATGGACGAGTCCAGATAATCCTCGCTCCAAATTCTACCAGGTATTTCATCTCGATTATTCTGAGTACGGCGTAGACGATTATTATGAATTTATCTGTAGTCCGGATTCTGAAGGGGCAAAGCAACAAGAAGACATGTCATTCTTCTGGAAAGGATTCATCGATGTAATGGGCGGTCGCATAGTCAATATACAACCTGAAGTTTTGCTTAAATTCGTAGATGCCGCATTACCTCTCGCTTACGAAAGTCATCCTCGCGAATATGATAATGAAGAAAACAAAGCTTTCCGAAAATACGCTATTATAAGACTTAACATAATGAAGGATGCTCTCATCACAGAGGGACTATTTGAGAATTCTATGAGTGAAAACAAAGCCCTCTCATTTCTTGTTCCTAAGAAACTCGGAGTATTTGAAACTATTAATTACTTCATCATGAGACTTATAGACCTTGACTTTTCCGCTGCATCATACCTTTCTTCAATCAGCGAATCTCAACTTCGCAGCTGTCCACTGGTTAATAATGGTATCCAGGCACTGATTCGAAGCAGCATAAGGACGAGCACGACACATCAAGATTTATCTATGCATGAAGGTTCAGTACCATTCCGCTGCAAGATTACGTCCCTCAGTGGAAGCCGATATTATTTCTCAAGTTTTATAATATGGCTTGAAGAAGACTACGCAAAGAAGTCTCCAAAGGTGACGGACATTTCCGTCGGCTATGTAAATAAATTGTCTGATTACGAAGCTGCATTACAGATTGCTCAAACGGAGCATATAACTGTATTCGATTGTCAAGACAGCATACTTGACGGATTCGATGGAAATAGGATTCCCTCTCTCGTAGGTGTTGAACCAAAACCTACTCCAAATGGATGGTTATTTACAGTTTACAACTCGGACAACTCCCACGTCGATACTTCTGAGTATAGACTAGGCGACGATGTGTATGGCTATGCTCTATTGACGCTTCCCGGAGAGTTTATAATAATGAGCAACAAGATGATGAACATATCGGTCCTCGACAATTCGACTGTTATGTCGTTATATTCACCATACATGACCTTAAAGGGCAGATTCACTCTCGACACCCCTATATTTCAGACCCTTTGTCAGACAACAGGAGCTATGTTCAAAAACCTTGTTGAAACCGATATATAATTTATCTGTTCTACAGAATATATCTCGGTGTTCGAATTTTTGAAAAAATCTTTCAACAAAGGACAAACCGTAAAGTTGCAATATCTAACGGGTTTTTCCACAAGATTTTTGAAATGGTATACAATTTTATCCACTTATCCATGTGGATAACTAAGCTTATAGAAACCTTTAGAATTCAAGCTCTATAGCACTTAAACTCATTTGTCAATAATGTTTATCAACATTTTTGAACATAAATCCTATGGGAGTTTTGTTCTTTTTTGTGAAACGTGTAAAACAACATAGAAAGAAGAAAAAAATGGCAAGCAAAAGACTATATAGACAAGATCCTTACCTATCACAAAACAAAGCAAATGTCACTTCTGTGCATTCTGTCGATGGTTTTGATGCAATAGTTTGCACAGAATCCGTATTCTTTCCTGAAGGAGGCGGACAGCCTTCAGACTTCGGTACAATCTCATTCGATAACAACATTTATAATGTGATAAGTGTCTACGATATCGACCTGGAAAGTGATGTATGGCATCTGACTGATGCTCCTGAAGGAACTTTTTCAATTGGTGATGAAGTTTTACTATCCATCAACTGGAACAATCGCTTCATCAATATGCAAAGGCATTCTGGAGAGCATATGTTCAGCGGTACATTTCACACCCTATGGGGCGGCGTCAATAAAGGTTTCCATATGGGCGACGAATATATGACAATGGATATTGATCTTGATGGCAGAATCTTAACCGATGAAGAACTTGACCTTGCTGAAAGAACCGTCAATGATGCCATTTGGTCCGATTTACCTATCAGAATCTCCTATTTTAATTCATATGAAGATTCATTGGAGATGCCTGTAAGAAAAGCTGTTCCCCATGAAGGCAAAGTTTCGATTGCAACTGTCGGTGATACACACCACCCCTATGATTGTATCGCATGTTGTGGCACCCTCCCTTCATCCAGCGGACAAATCGGTCTTCTTGCTGTATACAAAAACGAATCGTACAAAGGGATGAATAGAATATATTTCGACTGTGGATTCAAGGCAAAGGAGAAGCTTTCCCAAGACATGAAACTTCTAAACACAATCGCAAACAAGTATTCCTGCAATACCGATGACATTATTCATAAACTCAATATCGACAGTGAGGAAATGTCCTCTCTCAAGATTAAGATGTCTAAGCTATCCTCGTATGTCAAGGATAACGAAAAAACTCGCATTCTTTACGAAATGAAAGCCTCCGACGAAAAAGTTTATGTATATTCTCTGGATCTTATTAAGCCTGACGACCTTATGAAGCTGGGTTTTTCTATAATAAATGAAACATCGAATAGAGTCTTAATACTCATGCATCCGGAATCCCTGACATTGATGATTTTCTCATCTTCCGATGTTCATTGTGGACAGTTTATTAAAGAACATGTATCAGAATATAACGGCAGAGGAGGCGGTAAGAATAACCATGCCAGAGCAAGCTTTGAAGACGAGAGCGATATGAAATCTTTTGCCGATGCAGTTTATGAAATGATACAATAATAGAAGCTTAAGATAAGGAGTGTTATTTAATTATGGAAGACAAAATTCTTGTAACAATCGATAGAGAGTTCGGTAGCGGCGGACATAAAGTCGCAAAAAAACTCGCCGAAAAATTAGGCATCATTCTTTGTGACGATGAATTGATTATTAAAACTGCTGCTACAACCGGATATAACGAGGAATATATCAAAGACCATGATGAAAAATTGTCCAACTACAACATCTCGTCTGTTTTTTCCGGATTAGACGCTCTTCAGACCATGCCTTGCGAAGTAATACATGCCGAGGAGTTCAAAATTATAAGAGAATTGGCAACAAAAGGCAGTGGTGTATTTGTAGGACGTGCAGCAGATTGCCTGTTAAAAGATCAACCACATGTAAGCATATTTATTTTTGCACCTCTTGAGGATCGTATTAAGAGAAAACTTGCTCTGCACAAGGAAAATGATCTTGAAAACAAATATGACGAATATAGTATGGAAAGGTTTGTCATTCAAACGGATAAACAGCGTCGAAGATACTATGAATTCTATA
>JAAYIA010000040.1 GCA_012735145.1 Clostridiales bacterium
AGTGTTCCTATAGAGCATTTCGATAGAGCTTACGGTGAGTCGAATTACACTATCAAAAAGCTCATAGGCCTTTGGTCCAATATAGCTGGTTTCTCCATTGTTCCTCTTCAGCTGACAAAAAGAACCGGAGTTTTGGTTTCGTTTGCTGGATTGATAGGTATACTAGTGCTTATTATAAAAAAACTCTTGAATTCCACCAAAATTCTAGGCTGGACATCCACAATGATGACGATTATCTTTTTCTCGGGAATTATTCTTCTCTCTCTTGGCGTGGTTGGAGAATACATAGGACGTATGTTCTTAACTATGGGCAACTATCCACAATTTGTTGTCCGAGAAGTTCATAGTTCTCAAGATGAGTACAAAATAACACAGGAGGCTTCTTGCGATGATTAAAACTATTGGTGTAGTTGGGGCAGGTTCTGTTGGTAGTTCTTTGATATATGCAATGTACCAAAAAGATCCTGATAATGTTTATCTAATAGCTACAGGGACAAGGGCAACAAGATTGTCTTCCAAGGGTATCTCTGTAAACAACCATGTCTTTTTTCCAAAAATTTATTCAAATCCTTATCAAAATATAAATCTTGATTTAATTATCCTTGCGGTAAAGACTTACAGCCTGGAGGCTGTTATTAGCGATATCAAGCCTTTAATCACAAATAACACAATAATTCTTCCAATTGAAAATGGAATAACAGCAACCACAAGACTTCGTGAATCTTTCCCTGACAACAGGGTTTTATACGGAATCGTACTGAGAACCGATGCCCATAGGATGGGACGCAGAGTTTTCGTTAACACGATGGGAGAAATGCAGATTGGATATGCCGATAACACCATTATCGCTTCTGAAGTTCAAGATGTATATACAAGGCTTAAAGAGCTTGGTATCAATATTCACATCTATCAAGATATGCTCAAAACTCAGTGGCGAAAATGGATGCTCAACACAGGTGCAAGCCAAGCTGCTGTAGAAGTACAAGCTGAATGTGGATTCTTCGGTCAGGTTAAGGAAATCCGAGATCTTATGCAAATGCTTATGGATGAAATACTTGCCATTGGCCAAGCCGAAGGTGTCAATATAACTACAGAAGACAGGGATGAAATAATAGAAATGCTTATAAACTTCCCTCCGGACAAGAAAATGTCTATGCTTCAAGACTACGAGGCGGGAAGACCTATCGAGATAGATGAATATGCCGGCGTTGTCATTCGACTCGGAGAAAAACACGGCATACCCACACCTGCAAACAAAATCCTATATCTTACAATAACAGCAAGACAAAAAATAGATGAAATGAGAAAGCATTAATGCTTTCTCATTTTTATGTCCTCTATGGATGCTTTCATATCCTTAGGTGTGTATTTTATTAATTCAACAAGAGCTCTTATATCCATTTCTGATGATTTAATTGTCTCAACTTGAGAATCATCATAGTCTATAGGTGTGAGGTTTTCGTATACCTCATTAACAATGTGCGCAATCTCCAGATTGCTATATGCCTTAGACATTCCTACATTGACAATTTCGGAGCCTTTATTTTCCCATTTATTATTATTTCTTGTAGAAAGCATATCAATTACTCTAATAAGGTCTTTAATATATATATACTGTCTTTTTGCCTTGCTCTCCCCTATTACCTTAATCTGTCCACGGGATGCAGCTGTATCCAAAAATACATTCATCATCCCTCTTCTCCTCTCTCCGAGACCTAGGACCTGTGCAATTCTCACAATAGAATATTCAAATCCATGCTTATCTGATGCTTCTCGTATAAGTTTTTCACAAGCAATTTTGGACTCTCCATACATTGTCCTCGCTTCCAAAAAGCTATTTTCTTGCCAAGGCATATTAGTTACATCGTCATATACGGATATTGTTGAGGCGAATACAATCCTTCCCACACCGCATACTACCATCGCATTAAGAATGTTCTCAGTTATTATCTCATTGATAACATAATCTTCCCTGCAATTCGTTGTTCCTCTTACTGCGGCTAAGTGAATGACAGTATCTACTCCTTTTAAAACTATTCTCAAGCTTTCTAGAGAATAATCTGTGATTTTCCACTCAACTCGATTTTCTGCTTTCTCTGAATTGACGCCGGAAGCTTCACTTGAATGCTTGCTTCTTGTCAAAGCTATGATTTCAACATCTGTGCTCGTAATTAGCTCAGCAATCAGTTCCTCTCCTATAAAGCCACTAGCCCCTGTTATAGCTATTTTCATATCTCTCCCTATTGGTCTACTCTACCTCGCAAACAAAGCATCTTTGCTTACCTGTTTTCTCAGGAGGAAGCTCGTCAAGCCATTCTATCTTAATATCGAACTCTTCTCCATATAGCTTCTGTACTTCAGCAACAAAATGTTGTTCTATTTCTTCATTGGTGAAAGTTTCATTCATTTGGTCTCTGACAAGTTGTATGAGCATATCATGGTATGTCTTTTGCACAAACCTGAATTGAGACAAGCCTACTGTATGATTGGCAATTCTCATAAGTTGAAGTGCTGATGAATCGGCATCCTTCTCGTGCTTAACCAAGTCGTTCATTCTTCCATGAATAGTGGTGAAATACCTGAGTCCATCTTCTACATACGAGCTACCAATATCTAAGGTTTCATAATTAATCAGCGGATATGTATGCTTATATAAAGATGTAACAACGATTCGCCCCTCGTCAGCAAGATTGTTTTCTTGATCCAGAACGTTGGCAACCGCAATATCGTTTGCAACATAGTAGAAGTTTTTCCCGGGAAACTGATAGATAAAGCTTCCCATTTCAGAAACTCCGTAAGCATCTATGAGTCCCGGCCCCAATGCTCTTTGAAGCGTTTGCCTTGTTACATCATCAATCATCTCGCTTATAGGTGCATAGAACTTAGGTTTCCAAAGTTTTAGATTGTTCTTCTCGGCATAATTTACTATTCTCACAAGCACATTGCGCCTTAAGCACAATAAGTCAGGCTTATATTCATTTATGTCTTTTATTACATCTGCAAGGCCATCTCCTACAGCATAATCTTCTCCGACTACCCTTCTTCTCATGAAGCCAAGGCTCTGAATAATTGAATCTCTGTTATTTTTCCTTGGTCCTTTGTGACTGGTAGCAAAGGAATACATTTTGCCAAAGAATGCATTGTATCCTGCCGCGCTAAGCGCCCTTGCCCAGTTGGCGTCACTGCAAGCCTGTTCTTTCTGTGTATATAACATCTTAAGCGGTGTACCCGAAGATCCGCTTGTGCTGAGAATATTAAGGTCCTTCTGTTTTTCCGGATGATTATCCCATTCTTCTTGCATCCAAACTCTAAGCTCAGGCTTTGTAAGAGTAGGAAACTTCGAAAGATCCTCACTGCAACGATAGTCTGACGGTTTAGTTCCGGATTCCTCAAACTTTTTTCTATATACAGGAATTTTGTAGGCTCTTGTCATAAGACGTTTTATTTTTCGATTTTGGTCAGTCTTGACCTTCCGAGGGTCTGCTTCGAACGACCTCCTTAGTGTCAAAAGATACCACACAGTATAAAAATTCTTAAGTTTTTTCTGTAAGCTCAATTACATATCCTCCGTTGTTGTTAATCTATAATTTTTCCGGTTTTTCTGATTAAATATCCACACTTCTCAATATATCCGTTTATCTTCATTACCCTATCTCCTTCTTCGTAGTAGTAACAAATATACTCTGATCCCTCTACATCGAACTCGGATTTATCAACTCTTAAATTAGGTTCCTTGTTCAGAAAAATAAGCTGGTATTCCTCGGTAGGAAAGCTGAATCTTTCTTTTATAACTTGATCTCCATCGAGAAGATGTCTGAACGTTGCATCAAGAAGGTCTACCCCACAGTAATGTTTAATTAGATTCCACATATGACATCCATCCAATCTTGGAGTTACCTCTATTATAATGGGATCCTCGCAATTCCTTAGCTTAATCTGGTAATAGCACGGACCATCTTTTATACCTATTTTATTAGCTATTCTTTTTGCAAGATCAACTGATTTATCTTTTGTCATATTGTTCGCAA
>JAAYIA010000041.1 GCA_012735145.1 Clostridiales bacterium
AAAACCCTCATTTCCTTTTAACTACAAGGATTTGAGGGTTTTGTTATTTGGAGCTGATGAGGGGAGTCGAACCCCTAACCTCCTCGTTACGAATGAGGTGCTCTGCCATTAAGCTACATCAGCATATCGCTCGATTATTATAACCGAGCTATCTTTAATTTGCAATTATTCTATTTAGAATATAAGTTGTTATTCGAAAACTCAGGATTCGATGTTATATCGATACCGAGGGCTTTAAGGACTTGTTCATCTTTATCCGAAAGTATTGCTGTGCAATGAGCCACACAACCTGCAAGATTATGCAATTCCCTAAGGGCAAGCTCAGCAAATGGGTTTGTCATCTTGGTAAGTGTTAAAGCCATGATAATCTCCTCTAAGTTGAGGCTCGATTTATCATGAAAAATATTGACTTTTGTATTTGCCATGCTCTCAAATATCGTAGGTGAAACAATGAGCATATCTTCCTGTATCCCTGCGAGTTTTTTAATTGCATTGAGAACCATAGCTGCGGTTGCAACCATTCTCTTCGAGGATCTTCCGGTCACTATGCTCCCATCCGGTAGTTGAATAGCAGAAACGACAACGTTTTCATACCTCTCCGGATTCTGTGCCCTTTTCTCTTCGGCATATGCTTCTGCCTCAGCTACCGCAGGCCTATCGTATTTTGTCGCACCAATCTCTTCCATCAACAGTTTGCATCGTTCTAGAGTCGGTTCATCGACAAGTCCTTTTCTGTATGAACACTCAGCTATCAGGTATCTCCTTATTACTTCCTGTATTGCTGCCTTTCTACAAACCTCGTCATCGATAATACCAAAGCCTGCTCTGTTCACTCCCATATCGGTGGGGGACCTATATCCATCATCCGAATCTGTAATCGCACTCAATATTCTTTTTATTAAAGGAAAAGCATCTATGTCACGATTGTAGTTTACGGCAGTTTCTCCATATTGCTCCAAGTGGAAAGGATCAATCATATTTATATCTCTAAGATCTGCTGTAGCGGCTTCATAAGCTATATTCACAGGATGTTTTAAAGGTAAATTCCATATAGGAAATGTCTCAAATTTTGCATATCTTGCTTGCCTGCCTGTTCTATACTCGTGATATATCTGCGATAATGAAGTAGCAAGCTTTCCGGAGCCACCGCCCGGCCCTGTAACAACAACAAGAGGCTTTGAAACTTCAATATAGGGGTTTGCCCCATATCCTTCATCTGAAACGATGGTATCAACATCTGTAGGATAGCCCTTTGTAAAAGAATGTTTATATGTTTTGATTCCTCTTCGTTCGAGCTTGTTTATAAATTGGTTTACGACGGGCGAATCCTCATATCGCGTCAGAACGACAGAATTGACTTCAAGTTCATAGCTTCTGAAAACATCAATAAGCCTCATTACCTCTATGTCATATGTAATACCGAAGTCCTGCCTTGTCTTGCTCTTGATGATATCCCCCGCATATATGCAGATGATTATCTCTATCTCAGCTTTCATCTTGTTTAGAAGTTTAACCTTGGCATTTTCATCAAAGCCTGGAAGAACTCTCATCGCATGCTTGTCCCCAACAAGTTTACCGCCAAATTCAAGATACAGTCTCCCTTCGCCACCTTCTATTCTTTCGAGAATATATTTTGTCTGTTCCTCCATATATTTCTCTGCACTGAAACCTCTCCTGTCCATTACCACCTTCCTTGCTTCTATATTTTCTCTTACCATCTTGTTTTCTTCTTATTTCACTTTTGGTCTTGCTTCATTATCTGTTTATAATATTATTTCGGTATATTATTTGTTTTCTATTATTATGACAATGAGGGTTTTACTTCTATCTCCAAAATATTGCGCCTGGTGAAAAACTGGTCGAGTTTTATTCTATAATCTACTGAGATTTTTCCATATCCGTTTTCATCGAGATTTTCATCAAGGCTATTAGTATAAAGTTCGAGCTCTAGAAAAGGAAGCGTAGGTGCTTTATACCTTGTTATATTACGCATGCCCGGTTTAAGTTCCATATCCATATCCATATTCATGTCGGTATCATCTTTGCCATAACGGCGTATACTAAGCGCCCCTTCGTTAAGCTTAACGAGAGTCCTTGTATCTTCAAGACCGGCCTTTTCTGTCTCATCGTATAAGATATACATTGCATTACCCTTTGAATAAAGCGTACCCTCTGTGTGTATCTCGATTGAGTCCTCTTTTTCCAGTTCTCTAAGGAAAGTTTCTCCGCTCGGTTTTAAATTCTCAACATATTGCGTACTTGTGATTTTTAAATTTACATTCTTCTTCATAACTTATTCATTATATATTGCTTTCATCAACGAATACAAGACCGTCATATTTTAATTCTATTATATTTCGTGTATTATTATATTAAAATCAAAACAAACACAAACAATTTCATCAACGAATACAAGACTGTCATATTTTAATTCTATTATACTTCTTGTATTACTATATCAAAATGCAAAGCATATACTAAACATAAAATTTTTCTTATAGGAGGGATGCACTACTATGGATAATAAAGACAAACAATTTGTTACATTTACAGACGACGAGAATGATTCTGTTCAGAATAGCTCAGATATTCCCAAAAGCAATTTAGAAGAAAAGCCTGCTGATACTCCTGCCATTAAGAAAGAGCGATCACATACAATTCTAAGCAAAAATAAAAGCTCTGAAAAAGAAAAAAAATCCGAATATGTAACTAAGAAAGCTCTTGTGCTATACATGGTCTTATCTATCGTTATCAGCACCATTCTGGGTGCTGGTGTTGGTATGACCCTTACTTCACATTTAAATAGTAATGGGAGCGATAGTCGTCAAAACCTATCAAACTTATCTTTAAGCGATTCAACCGGCAGTCGTCTCACTGTATCCGAAATAATTAACAAAAATGAAGATTCCGTGGTTGAAATCATAGTCTCAGGAACAACCGAGGGAGTCTTTGGACAGGTGGAGCTGTCTGAGGGAGCCGGTTCTGGTGTAATTATCAATGCAGATGGCTATATTGTCACAAATTATCATGTTATCGAAGGCTCTAATAAAGTTCAAGTGACTCTTCATAACGGAGATTCCTATTCAGCTAAGATAGTAGGTGGCGACAGCGATAACGATATTGCAGTCATCAAAATCAATGCCAAGGACCTTACACCCGTAACTCTTGGGGATAGCAGCAAATGCGAGGTTGGTGATCTTGCTGTTGCTATCGGAAATCCTCTTGGTCAGCTCGGGGGTACAGCAACATCCGGAATCATCAGTGCCCTTGACCGAAGGCTCAACATAGATGGCAGAACTATGTCATTGCTACAAACAGATGCCGCTATTAACCCGGGTAACTCCGGTGGAGGTCTATTCAACGGAGCAGGTGAACTTATTGGAATAGTTGACGCCAAAAGTTCAGGGGCAGATATCGAAGGTCTGGCTTTTGCAATTCCTATCAATAACGTAGATGATATTATCAACGACCTCGTTACAACAGGCAAAGTCAGAGCTAAGCCTTCAATAGGAATAATGATTCAAGATGTATCAGCAGAAAATGCCGAATACTATGACCTTGATGAAGCAGGTGTTTATATCGCAGAGATAACAGGTGATAATGCAAAAAAAGCCGGGTTCAAGAAAGGGGATCGTATCATTTCTATAAACAACAAAAAAATAGAAAACAGCAGCGATCTTATATCCAGAGTTCGTTCATACAAAATCGGTGATACAGTAACTGTTATCATAAAGAGAGAGGGCCAAGAAATTTCCATAAAAACTGTATTGGAAGAAAATAATTCCGCAACAGAATAGATATATAATAAACCACATTATAAATATTTTAAAACCCGTCCTCACTAGAGAACGGGTTTTATTTTTTTATTATTCCGCTTGTTCGGATTGAGCGGGTTCCTCCATTTTTTTGCCCAATTCATATACAAACTTCTTAAGTTCATTTACATGAGCCTCAGATTCCTCTCGAGCGATTTCTTCATCACCGCTAATTATGGCTGTTACAATCCTATTATGCTGATCTGTTGTTGATTCATAGAGGGAAGAATCATCATAATACAAGTAACGAAATCTCAATGATAGCTCTTGTACATAACGAACAAGCTGGCTTAGTGTTTCATTCTTGCAACAGGCTACAATAAAGTTGTGGAATTTTTCGTCAAGCTCGATAATTTCTTCTTTATTATCACCTTTCATCGCTTCTTCGCAATCTATTGCAATGCTGCGAAGATTTTCTTTCTCTGCATCATTTATTCTTTGTGTTGCCAACTGAGCGACGAAGCCTTCGAGATCTTCTCTGACTTCAAATACGTCTATCATGTCTTTAATAGAAATATTTGCAACATATGCTCCACGCCTTGGTTCAACTTTTACAAGTCCATCCTCGGCCAATCTCTTAATTGCCTCTCTTATTGGAGTTCTGCTCACATTCATCGTCTCAGATAGATTGATTTCCATCAATCTCGTCTGCGCAAGAATCTCTCCCGTTAAAATTTTATGCTTGAGTTCAAGATATACGAGTTCTTTCAATGGCTTCTGTACTTTAAGCTGAAAATCTATCATATCAATTGCTCCTTTTATCTTTGGCTGCCGGTTTCGGTCAACCATACCCGCAGGTTGTCCCTGCCGTAGCCGTATTCTTTAATTGTTATAAAATTCTCTTCAGCAATGGCTTTATCAGAATAATAAGCCACCATCGTGGGTCCACTCCCGCTCATCAAAACGCTATCCGCACAAAGATTATTCTGCATATATTTTTTGAGTTCTGCAGCTTCCGGATATGCACCCAGAGTATATTCTTCGAAATCGTTCTCGAACAACTCTATATTTTGCGTTCCTATAGCAGAGCCGTCAATAGCTTCATAGGCCTCTCTTGTCGATATCGATATACCCGGATTCGCAAGTATTATATATTTATGAATAGGTTCTTTAGGTTCTACAATATCCCCTATACCACGGATAAGGGCTGCGGAACTCGACTCCTCTATGCCACAGAGCTTTTTCAATTTTGATAAGTTCCTGTGCGCATTCATCATCAGTGAAAACGGAACATCTGCTCCTACCGAAATCCCGATATTCATAAGATCTCTTAAACTCAACGGATAACCTAATATTGCGTTCAATCCAAGCATGCTTACCGCAGCATTACCGCTCCCGCCTGCGATACCAGCTGCAACCGGTAGTCTCTTGTCAATGCCTATCTTTAAAGCCTTTAAATCCTTAAATTTGGCCGCCGGCAGAGCTTCTAAGACAGCTCTCACACCTTTGAGTGCAAGGTTGTCCATACCTGCAGGTATTTCTTTTGCTTCTGAATATAAATATACAACAACTCCAAAAATATCGCAATGCGCCACCGTGCACTTTGTACTATCAGGTAAGCATTTTTCAATATTTACCACATCGTAAAGTCCGATATCCTGCATCAAAGAGGTAATGTTATGGTATCCATCAGGTCTTTTTTCATGCACAGTAAGCGATAAATTGATCTTGGCATGGGCAAATAATTCAATTCTGTGAATCATATCATTCATCATTCGCACCTTTTCGAAAAAAATTTAATAACGAAAAACGCGGGAAGCCTCAGCTTCCCGCTTATGTCTATTTCTTGTTCGATTTGCTCTTGACTTTCTTATGTTTGGAATTCTTTTCAACTCTTCTCATAGATTTTAACGCTTCTATTGATCTGTCTTCTTTGCTTATTGGTGCAGGTGCAGAAACATGGTAAACATTTTTGAGGTACTCTGCACAGATATCTACCTTCTTCTCTGTAATCGGCTCCTCTTCCTTAGCTTTTTTTGCTTTTTTCTTGGCAAGCTTGGCTTCCTTTTTCTCCTGCTCAGCTATAATTTCTTCAACGGAACGGCCCGTTCTCTTTGCTTCTTTATAGGGATTAAACACCGCTTCCTTTGGTTCGTTCTCTTCGATTTCATCTTCTTTTTTCTTATTCTGGCGGACAGAAATTACCATAATTCCTCCGAACATTATGACCATCATAACCATATTGACGACATTATTTACCTTCTGATTATAAGTTTTGAAAGATATTGTCGTATCCTCTCCAAGAGTCTTTCCGTCATTATCAACAAAAGCTCCATTGATTGTGAGATTGTACTCTGCGTTATTCTTCGCAGTAAATCCTGTGCCATCTGTATTAGCTATCGCCAGTACCAAACCTTTCTCAGAGTCGCTATATAGGACTTGGATAGGAACAAGTACTCCATCATTGTCTGTAAGCTGAATCATGTTAGCATTTGATTTCTTTGCTTCTTTTGAATTAACCGCCTTGCTAAATTTGAGTTTAACACCGAGGTTTTCTATCGATGTATTCTTCTGCCCATTTTCCGGGTATGAGGATAAAAGTGCAAAGTCATTTGCCGCAAAGCTCAATGTCGCACTTATCATCACTATTGTCGCTGCCAATAAGGCAATCAGAGATTTTCTCTTCATTAGTTAATTTCCTCCGTGTTATTCGTATCTCTTTTCCGACGAAAGAATTCTGTCAGCTGTCTGCTGCATTCTTCCTCCAAAACGCCGGTAGTCACATCAATTCGGTGATTGAGATTATTATTATTAACAACATTTATAACAGAACCGCAAGCCCCACTCTTTGGATCTTTGGCTCCTATAACCAGTCTGCTGATTCTTGCAAGGACCATTGAGCCCGCACACATACAACATGGTTCAAGAGTAACGTAGAGAACTGCCCCATTTAGCCATTTTGAGCCAAGCTGCATCTCTGCTTTTGCAATCGCAATCATTTCGGCATGTGCCGACGAGCTTTTGCCTGCTTCTACTCTATTGTGTGCAGCAGCTATAATCTCTCCGTCTTTAACAATGACAGCCCCAACGGGAACTTCATCAGCTTGGGCTGCCTTCTGTGCCTCGCGAAGAGCCTCTATCATATACTTCTCATCATCTGTTCTGTATTCTTTTTTTTCAAAATCCATAGCTGTGATATTTTATCATAATAACCATAAGGGTTTCAAGCCTTCTGCCTTCCGGGAGTAATCTTTTGCAGCCTATTTCTATAAACGAAAACAGGACCTTAGCCCTGTCTTCGTATAAATATTCGCTACTATGATCGTAAGTATTTTCTCTTTAGAAGAATGCCTTTACTGAACCTTTATATTTATCCTCGATAAACTTCTTAACTTCGTCTGTTTGGAGTGCACCTACAAGAGCTTTGGTCTTATCTGTTTCTTCATTACCTGCTGCAACAGCTATAATATTTACATATGTCTGTGCTGCCTCTGAATCTGTTCCCTCATAAGCTATTGAATCTTCAGCTGTAAGGTCTGCGGAAAGCGCATAATTACCGTTAATTACTGCAAGACTGAGGTCAGGAAGAGCTGCCGGAATTGTCGCTGCTTCAAGCTCAACAATTTCTATCCCTTTAGGATTCTCAACAATATCCTCCTTTGTAGCTGTAAGTCCTGCTCCTTCTTTCAGTTTGATAACTCCGTTAGCTGCGAGTAACTGAAGAGCTCTTGCTTCGTTTGTTACATCATTAGGAACGCCAACCTTATCTCCTTCTGTCAATTCATCGAAGGTGGCCTTCTGTCCCTTGTATACTCCGAGAGGTTCAAAGTGAATTTTTGCAACCGACTTGATATCTGTTTCGTTCTCTTCGTTATATTGCTCAAGATATGGCTCGTGCTGGAAGAAGTTTGCATCGCAGTCTCCGCTTGTCACAGCTTCGTTTGGCTGTACATAGTCTTCAAATTCGATTACTTCTAATGTCCAACCCTCATCTGCAAGCGTGTCTTTAACTGATTCAAGAATTTCTGCGTGAGGTGTCGGCGATGCAGCTACCTTGATTGTCTTATCCTCTGATGATGAGCCTCCACATGCTGTTAACAAAGCGAATGTCAGTGCGAGTATCGCTGCAAGTAGTCCTGTTTTCTTAATGTTCTTCATTGTTTTTTCTCCGTTTTTTACAAATTGTTTTTTGATGATGAGTTCATCGCTTTCTTTAGTGATAGCTTGTATTTTTAATACCCTTTAAGGTTCTTAAACTAGTTAATTCTGTTGTCGAGCTTCGTTGCAATCTTTATTCCGATTTCTTGCATTAACTGAACCAGTATTACCAGCACAACTACGGTAATCCACATTATTGCAGGCTGGAATCTGTGAAGTCCATATCTTATAGCAATGCTTCCAAGGCCTCCGCCTCCTATGGCGCCCGCCATAGCCGAATATCCTAGAATAGTTATTGTAGCAACAGCTCCACCGTTCAGTAGCGAAGGTACTGATTCCGCTATTAGAACTTTCCTGATAATCTGCATATTGCTTGCTCCCATCGCTTGAGCCGCCTCTACAACACCGGGATCAACTTCCAGAAGAGACTGTTCAACCATTCTTGCTACAAAAGGTGCCGCCGCCACTATCAGGGCTGCCGTTGTGGCTCCAGTACCGATACCCGTTCCAATCACCTTACGAATGTATGGCATCAAAGCAATCATCAATATCAGGAAAGGTACAGATCTTACAACGTTTACAATAAAACCAACAATCTTGTTGTAAATAGGTATAGGCTTGATGCCATTGCTAGATGTAACTATCAAAGACACCCCGATAGGTAATCCTATTATGTATGCGACAAATGTTCCTGCCAAAGTCATATACATTGTCTGAAGAAGGCCTTCCCAAAGCATTTTGATAAGAGTTCCTGTATCCATTTCTATGCTCCCTCCCCTTCTTCTATTATTTCTGTAAAATCAACCTCTGCTTTTCTAAGGAACTCTTTCTGTTGTTCCGCCTTCTGGGGATCGTCTGCAAGACATATTACCATCTGGCCCTTTTGCTGGTCCCCTATCACATCCATGTCTGCATAAAGGAAGTTAACCGGTGCTTGCAATTCCATTATCATTTCGGAAATGATTGGTTCATATGCCGATCTGCCATCAAACACGAGTCTCAGCCTATGTCTTGTTGAAGTCTTCCCGCTTGCGAAGACTTCTTTATTTTCTCCGACCGGGAAGAATAGTTTCCTTGCCGCTTGAGTCTTGGGATATGTGAAGATTTCCTGCACATCACCTCTCTCGACTATTTGACCATTCTCTATAACCGCTACTTTTTTACAAATCTGCTTGATAACCTCCATTTCGTGAGTAATCACCACTAAGGTTATCCCTCTTTCCTCATTAATCTTCTTGAGCAAGGCAAGAATCGATCTCGTTGTCTTAGGGTCGAGTGCCGATGTTGCTTCGTCACACAGAATGACTTCCGGATCCGATGCCAAAGCTCTTGCAATAGCGACTCTCTGCTTCTGCCCTCCCGATAATTGTGAAGGGTAGGAGTTTGCTCTGTCCTCAAGATTGACCACCTTGAGCAGCTCTTTGGCTTTCTTTATAGCTTCTTCCTTAGGATATCCAGCAATCTCAAGTGGAAAACAAATGTTTCCGATAGCATCCCTTTGCATGAGCAGGTTGAACTGCTGGAATATCATTGAAATCTTACGTCTACTTAAATTAAGATCATTATTCTTGAGACCTGTAAGAATTTTTCCATCGAAGAGAACTTTTCCTTCCGTTGGATGCTCGAGCAGGTTTATCGTTCTTACCAGAGTTGATTTGCCTGCACCTGAGAGTCCGATAATTCCGTAAGAATCTCCGTGGTTGATGTCAAGGTCGATATCCTTAAGCGCTGTTATTTTGCCGTTCTTGGTATCGAATTCCTTACTTACACCCTGCAGACTTATAATGTGATCGCTCAATTTTTCTCCTTTCATAAACAAAACGAGGGCACGGTCTCAACAACCTGCCCCCGAAAAAATAATCTATCATGAGAAAACTCATAGTGTTGGCTTCGTTATCAGACCTTATCCTATGCTATATCGGCATTGCACATGCGCATGCCCATCATTCCCATGTTCATCATGTTTACATTATAAATAGTAATCATACGGATGTGCTCCTTTCATAGAATAAGTTCTTGGGTAGACTATAACAATATGACATGTGTATGTCAACTGAATTTATCGAAGTTTTTGTGTATTTAAACAAAAACTTAATTTGTCTCAGCTTTTGGATTTTTTTCAATTAACCACATATATGTATCTTCCATTTCTCTGACCGTCCTAAAAGCGTGAGCCGGAAGAGGCATTATTATCTTGTCACTCATCCACACATATATACCTTCTTCAGTCAAATCAACCAATTTGATATCTGTATATGTAAACGTGCTTTCATCCGCCCCGGCAATAGTGCTGAGGAATTCATCATAGAATGTAATTTTATTTTCCGCAGGTCGAACACGCTCAATATCCATGCTGGAGGCATCTATAGCTCTTGCCTGTTGCTTCAGAACCATATTCTTCGACATAGCCACCCCACACAGACCCGCAACAGTCATGATTGCCACTGTCATCTTGAAAACTTTCGCTCCTACCGGAAACAGTGCAAAAATTATGATTACCCCTATTGCAACTATTATAAAGGTCCATCTTTGTTTGTTTACAATCCTTTGTCCATCCCGTGTGTAAAGTATGCGATATCTCCCAAATGCTTTGTAATCATCGTCGTTAAGAGTGAATTTCAGCTCTCTGATGTTTTTGTTATTTGTGGCCATAGTTTTCTCCTTGCTCGCTTCTGTTCATTGCTAAATAATTTTGTATATATTCTTTAAATTCTGGCGTAACACTATCTTCAAAGAACATCCAGAAGTCTTGATTTTGTCGAAATTTGGTAAGAACTGTTTGCATAGTTACATTGTATATCGCTTCATCTCCTTCTCTCCACATATTCTCAACAAAGCCACAAAACTTGGCAACCATCTTGTGCTTGCGCTCGTCCTGAAAGCTATTCATGAAATAGCCTGCGGCATGCCCAAAATATCGATGAGCATCCAATTCTCCATCAGCACTATATTCATTATAGAGATCGTAAGCATCACGATAAATTGTGCTGAGAGATTGAACAAAAGCTTCAACCTTTTTGGATCCAAACCCTGTCCTCCTAGGTAACGCTGCCTTAACACCGTCTACCTCAAACTGTTCTATCCAAGGATGCTTCTCATATCTTACCGCTATTGGTCCCGTAATTGTTATACCTTCTTTTTGAATATAGACATTCCCGAGAACGGATGTGTCTATATTATATTTTTCTTCAAATTCTGACTTATCCTTGTCGGTAAAACTTACCGCAACCTCCATTTTTGGAGGATCGCATCAAGTCGTGAACTTAACAACTTCGAGGATTATATCTTTAAATTCCGTTCTATTTATATATTCAATTGCGTTCTCATTTAATTTAATCATTTTTTTTCGACCTCACCGGGTGTCCCATACCTCCACATATGCCAATTGTTCCCCAGCTTACAGGTATATCGTCTTGAAGTTCTATCGAATATCCGCAACCTGGGAAAGGCGTCCATTCCCACATATCTTCCATGGCATCCGGAAATAGCGACTGCATCAGATATGACATCACTCCGCCGTGAATAACAGCTATAATTCTGTCTACGCCGCGCTCTGTCGCTTCTTGAATAATCTCCCTTAACCCTTGACTGACTCTGGTCCTAAAGCCATCTATGCTGTCTCCGCCTTCAAACTCCGGTTCTCCAATCTCTCCTCTAAGCCATGCTTTTCCATAATCGTCATTGAGAATTTCGTCGATTGTCATCATTTCGAATTTGCCAAAGTTTATCTCACGAAGCAGAGGTTCTACACTATGTTCTGCATCGCCATATATTGCCTCAAAAGTCTGCTCTGTACGGAGCATGCCCGATGTGTACAAGATTGCATCTTGAGGATCAGGATACACTTCCTGAGCCGCCATCCTGTGAATCTCACGCAAACCCTCTTCGGTAATCGGCAATTCCGTCGCACCATACATAATATTCTGTTCTGTTCCGGCAGTATGTCCGTGTCTAATAAGATATACAATCTGTCTCATGTCTCGTATTTACCCAGTATCCTTATATATTTATTAAGTGATTGTACCATATCTATCATTTCATTTTGTGCAAATCATGTGTATAATGCTCTTGATATGCGCCGGTAGCTCAGTGGATAGAGTGTCTCACTCCGAATGAGAAGGCCGCGGGTTCAATCCCCGCTCGGCGCACCAGACATAATATCATTATTTATTTGCAAAATAAATATGCAGTACTACTATAGTTCTTTTCTCCTATCTAATAAATCTGAAGCCAAGGTTTCTTTTATTTTGTTTGGAGCTTTCTTCATTTCCTCTGTAATACTCTCCCAGCTGGAGGACAAGAGCTTGTTAAATCCTTCCGTTACCAGTTTCTGTGTATCATTGTCCATTCCTCTCATTGCCTTAACGAGAGCGTTAAACGATACCCTCTTGTTTCCCTTTATCTCTGTAAATGTATCAGCCCCGGTTGCCCCCAGTAAGTTAAACATTACAGATATCAGTTCTTTTGCCTGTTCTCTTTTCAATGAGTCAAACCACTTGCTGAACGTTTCTTCCACTATTATGCTGGTCAAAGTCTGTTTTTCTGCCTCTTGAAACTTAGTTCCCAAAACTTGCCAAGTATATGGATTATGTTGTTTAACACCCAATCCATTACTATCTATTATTTTTCTTTCGTTTTTATTAGACAGAAGAATTCCAACTACGGAAAACTCCGGTATGAACATTTGCACTCGACTCAATATACCTTGATATTCCGATGTCTGCACTACATCCGGATTGAAGCCCGGTCCATCATTAGAATATACAGAGATTATTTGATCTTTATATTTTTCTTCGCAAAAAGCCGCTGCATAAACGGCAAGATTACCTCCCTTGGAATGGCCTCCAACTCTTACTGCTCTGCCAACCTTAATACAAACATTGGTCAGATAGTTTCTTGCATGGTTCTGACCCTCTGTTCTTTTTAAATATACAAAATTAAAATCCTCTCGCCAACCTGCTATCGAATTATCAGTACCCTTGTATGCAACATACACCGTACCGTCCTCAAGAAAAAAAGTTACCGCTGTAAACTGAAACTCCTGCTCCGCGCTTATCTCTTTCTCATAGTATCCAAGTCTAATCTTCCTAAATCGCTCAGATTCTGCCGCTTTATTCAATGCCATTGAAGGGTTATTTCCCAAAAAACCCTGCCCCCTCTCCAAAGCATTATATTTTTCCCCAGCCTCTTGCAGAGTTATTGTTTCTTCACTCTCCAAACCCTCGACGATGTTATCAAAGTTAGCATAAGCAATTTCAGATAATATCAGATTATCGACCTCATTAAATGGGGATATAATCATAGAAAGATCTCCCCTCCAATCGATATAATCGAGCATATTCATCTCTTGCATATTTTTCTCTCCTATTGCAAATCCTTACTTGAATGACCTGTTTTGTAATTTATTTTAACACCGGGCTGAACATTATAACAATATACATTTACGTGAAACTTTTCTCCCTTTGTCTTAACATCAGCCGCCTCAATATGCACACCTCGTGCAACAAGCTCCCTCCCAATAAAAATCGGAGTCACCCTGTATATTATCCTTTCTTCGTATCTCTTAATCCAGTTCATTGTAGCCATTTCATATGGGAGCATACCCCTTGAATTCATATACCTTGTACCGGTAATTAAATTCCTAGGTTCTGCGCCCAGTCCGGACATTGCGTACATCAACAGATGGGATCTATTGTACAAAGCCCCGCCATTATCAATCGCATCATAGATTTCTTGCTCCCATCCCGTGGGATATATATTATAAATGCTCTCTCTACTTTCATTCGTCAAGGTATCTGGCCCAAAGCTTGCCATACAAGTGCCGCATCTTCCCCTAAAATCCAGCTTGGATAGCTGGATAAATCGTTTCTCTCCTCTTCGATACTCCTTATCCGTGAACTGAGGTCTATTCTTATTTATTATATGTGCAGGCATTCCCGAATATTCGGGAATATCCTCAAAGGAAAAGGCATTATCCCTTCCCCTATCTAGTACAATAGGATGCAATATCTCGTGCGATGACAGGATATACATTATTGCAATCACAAACAATAAGAGGATGGTAAAAATTGTTTTTATCCTCTTAATCTTTTGTTTTGCTGTCCGATATTTTCTTTTTTTGTTTCTATAATACTGCATTTTGAAATGATTATATCACAAAAAGACTTGACTATAATCACTCACACTAATATACTATTTGAGCGTGTACATGAAAACTAATTCATGTCACCAACAGGGGCAGATCAAAGATCGACAGCCCCAACACTAATAATTTATTTATAGTTTTGCCGAAACAGAATACGTTCCCAGTAGGCAGGCCGAAAACGTTCATTGCACATTTAGTGCAAAGGGAATCAAGTAGGTAGAAAGGATTAACAAATGAAGTCATTTATTGCTAAGCCTTCAGATATCGATCGCAAGTGGTTTATTATCGACGCAGAAGGCAAGACTCTTGGTAAAGTAGCTGTTGAAGCTGCTATGATACTGAGAGGAAAACGGAAACCAATTTATACGCCTCATATCGACACTGGAGATTACGTTGTTGTTATCAACGCAGAAAAAGTAGCCGTATCGGGCAAAAAGGAAACTGACAAAGTTTACAAGAGGCACAGTGGCTATCCGGGCGGTCTCAAGGAAACTACTCTCGGTGAGATGAGAGCTAAGAAACCTGAAGAAATCATCATCCACGCTGTTAAGGGAATGATGCCAAAGGGTAAGCTTGGTCGTCAAATGTTTAAGAAGCTTAAAGTCTATGCAGGTCCTGAGCACCCACATGCAGCTCAGCAACCTGAAGAGTGGAATTTCTAGGAAAGGGGGAATAAATTATGGCTAAGACAATGTATCAAGCAACGGGTAGAAGAAAATCTTCCATAGCAAGAGTCAGACTTCTCCCTGGTTCAGGAAATATCATAATCAACAAAAGAGACCTCGATTCTTATTTTGGCGAAAGAGAAGTCGTCAAGAGTGAAGTTCAGAGACCTTTCGAGATTACAGGTACTGCAGGGAAGTACGACGTTATCGCTACGGTTAACGGCGGTGGATTTACCGGACAGGCAGGAGCGCTCAGACACGGAATTTCAAGAGCTCTTTGCGAGATAGACGAAGAAGCTTTCAGACCTATGCTCAAAGCAGCAGGCTTCCTTACAAGAGATCCAAGAATGAAGGAAAGAAAAAAACCGGGTCTCAAGAAGGCAAGAAAATCCAGCCAGTTCAGCAAGAGATAGTTGCTACTGCAAAATATTTTCGATTAAGAATTTTAAAACCCCTCAGTATCCTGAGGGGTTTTCCATGTTTTAAATCTTAACTCTATAAAAATATGGTATAAGCAGACGATTTCCTGTCTATATAGTAATCAAAAATTTTTATTTCTCTAATTCCAGTTCTTTCTTATGGTCTATAAGAAATCTTCTGCGATATTTAAGCACGGCATAATCACCTATCCTCTCCATGTATATGAAGTCGTATGCTCCCCCGACCGCTCCTACTATAGGTATTCCTTGCAAAAATTTCATATACAGAAGAGCCCTGCTCATTGCAATTGCCGCTTCTTCAATAAGTTCATCCACAGTTTTCTCATCGTATATCTGTCCTATTTCTATCAGGGTATTGATTTCTTTGTCCGCTGCAGCAATTCTATCCCCATATTGCAAGGAAGCAGCAATAATCCTTAGTACAAATTTTCGCTCTTGCTCAGTATCATAATCGTAACCGTAACGCATGGAAATTTCATAGATATTCCTCAACAGCAAAGAGGTAAACACTGCTACATCAGGTATTCCCACTCCGACAATCCCCATCGCTGTACCGACTAAAGTTGAAGCCATTGTGTGAACTACACCTGTCCCGCCTGCTCGGTAGCCAAAGCGTTTGAGATCTCTCCTTCTTCCATACACGCTCAGTTTTTGTGCATCTTTGTCAAATGAATCGCCCAATTTTTTCATCGGATAGGTTTTCTCGATTATTATGGTACCCTTTGAAAATATAATACGAAAAGCCTTCACAAACGCTTTATCGAGAGTTTCCTCGAGCTTGTCCGGTATCTTTTCAGCCAAAAGTCTGTCCAGTTTGGTATCCCGCTTCTCTTTGTATTTACTCAAAAACCTGGCTTCTGTACGTTTCAAGCTTTCTATTTCTTTGTATATCGCATCGTTTTTCTTCATGTTACATTCTATATTTAATTCGAATAACGCGAATTAATATTATCACAGCGAACAACACAATCTATTTTATAGTGTATCACTCATAGAAGTCTGTTTTGTTATTTTTAGAAAATATTTCCGGATGGTCTTCCAAGAATTTAGCTATATGAATATCGCTTGCATTAAAAGTTATATTTATATATAAATATAACTCTTCCGGGTTGTACAGACCCTCATTGATGTTAATCCTAAGATCAACTGTAGGCTCACCGGCATTTGACTCTTCGGTATCAAACCAGTGTCTGTTCTCCACAGTCCAGTTCATAATATCTTTGTTAACTGCCTGTAACAAACCTTTCATAAGATTCTTTGGCACTCTATATGAAGTTAATCCTTTTTCATCAGCAGCGTAACTTATCACTTCTATTGATACACTCTTCTTATTCAATACGGATAGATCGATTTGTTCTCGAGATCTGATATCGCTATCATTATATAAAAACGCATACTCTTTTAGAGCCTTTTCGCTTACCTCGTTGTATGTTCTTTTGAGGATTCTTCCGTTCTTAAGGTGATATTCAACCTCAAAAAATGCCGGGTATGAATTGTCGTCTACAGGTTCTGCGCTTACAATTGCTTTGTGCAGCTTTGTAATCTTCTGTATGGTTTTCGGATTATCAATATCTATGATACCTCCCTCGCTCCCATAGTAACCATTTTCTATTCCGCTTGTTACCTGTATATTCACCGTTTTAATCTCTGAGGCTTGTGGTATCTTCTTCTCAAAACCACTTATATCAAACATAGTAAACATCAATGTCAAGCAGATAAGTACAGCATATATCCCCAAAACCTTCATATTGTAACTGTTGAAAACTCTAAAGCTTTGATCCGCAATCATACAGAATATAGGGAAGCATATGGCAGTAGCCAGTATAATAACCACTATACTGATTCCTACAGACCCACTGCTTTCGATAATCGTATCGCTTATCAGCAAAATCGTAGAAGCCGACATAAATGTAAGAATTACAACTAATACCGACGATGCATATGGTACTACTATCGAATTTTCTTCGTTCTCAAGATGAATTTTCTTATATATTGAGAGCGATACCAATGCGAGCAAAACCATAAATGCAATATATATAATAGGTATTGCCGAAATTGATGATAAAGGATAATCTCCTATACTGAACATGTATATGTACGGTGAAAGATATCGTGCCCAGTCAAATCCTGAGCTGTATCCTCTAACATACACGCTGAGATATCCTTCAAATATTGAATATATAGCAGTAGGTAAAAACATTAAGAATATGGACAAGAGAGTCTGTATCAAGCTTGTTCCCGCTAACATACCGGCAAAACAGGAAACACAGTATGCAAAGCCAACCATTATAAAATTAGCTAAAACCCACCCCACCACATTCTTTGCACTAAGCAATTCTTCAACCTTAAAATCCATCCCATACATCATCATAGCTTCTTTATCAATGCTTGCGGATACATGGGCACCCTGCACACACAAATAGAAAAGACCGGTAATTATTACAGGAACAAAAAGCATCACCAAGCCCGCTGTGAAAGACGCTTTGAAGAGGGATTTTCTCGTAAGCGGTCTGCTGTGCGCATCTGTCACAGAAGCACTTTTGTGCAAATATCCAAAAACTGCACTTGCAGCCACGACACCGGATCCTATAGCCAGAAATATATTCAGAACATTTCCCATATTCATGCTTATATTCACATAATATGCAATTCTTTCAAACCTACCATAAAAGATTAAAACAGGTAATATATTACTAAAAAAATACATAATAGTGAGTAGAATCGGTATAAGCTTAAAGCGCCTGAGCATCTCCATCAGCCATGCTTTTTCAGGATTCAATTTCTTCATTTCCGTACCTTTCGGATTAAAGGATATCTTTGAAGTCATATTTTTCTCCTCCCAATTCATATATAAACACTTCTTCAAGAGACAACGGTAAGATATCAAGAAGAAGTGGATGTATAGGCTCAAGGGTTTTCTCGATAACATCTATATTCTCGCGAACAATCAATAAATTGATTGATCCATGCTTTTCGCGATGAAGAACATCCAGTTTGGCAATAGCTTTTTCTCCCCTGTCTCTGTTATCGTTGCTAAAGGACACCTGAACCTTGCATAATCCGTCTCGGACAGTTTCTATTTCTCTTTCGATAACTGTTTTTCCGTTATCAATAATTCCAATACTGTCACAGATTGTTTCCATATCACGCAGATTATGCGAAGATACAAGTACCGTTGTTCCCCTGTCTGACGCATCATCAATGATTTGTTTCCACACAAGCTTGCGCACTATCGGATCAAGCCCGTCTATCGGCTCGTCCAGCAGAAGATATTGAGGCATCTTCGCTAATGTCAAAGCAAACATTGCCTGCTTCTTCATGCCCTTAGAAAAATTCCGAAGGGAGTTATGTGCATCCAGCTTAAACATTTCTGTCAGCTTATAGCATCTTTCCTCGTTCCAATTATCGTATGTTGCCGCATACTGTCTTGCCATATCTTTGATTGAATAATTGTTTGGAAAATATAGCTCATCCGGAATCAATCCAATCTTCTGCTTGACTGCAACATTTTCAAATATCGGCTCGCCGTCATAGAGAATCTCTCCCGAATCATTTTTTAATACACCTGCCAAATGTTTGATTATCGTCGTCTTTCCTGATCCGTTAGTGCCGACAAGTCCATAAATAGATCCATCGTGTATGTTAAGATTAACTCCGGCAAGTGCCTCTGTTTTTCCAAAAGTCTTATATAAATCACGAACTTCTATCATTTTTTACCACCCCCTGTCTTGAATGAATTCTTTGCGATCCCCATCAAGATTTCTTCAACCTCATTGCGTGAAACCCCGATAAAATACAGTTCTCTCACATTTTGTTCTATCAATCCGGTCACCCTGTCAATCGACTCTTGATCCACTTCCTTCTCATCTCTTTTGCAGACGAAAGTACCCTTGCCTGCAACAGTGTAAATGAATCCCTGACGCTCAAGCTCTTTGAATGACTTCTGTACTGTATTTGGATTCACCGCCAATACTTTTGAAAGATCTCGAACCGAAGGCAGTTTACTATCTGCTTCAATGGCACCACATACAATCAACTCTTTAATATTGTCTATGACTTGCTCATATATTGAGAGATGACTCCTCAAGTCGAGTTGAAACATAATGCCTCCTTTCTTCTTAAGTGTTAATATCCTTGTGTCCTAACTGTACTACTTCACATATTACACTGTCAACATTTTTCTAATTTTATTTGTAAATTTTTCAAATACGCAAGAAAAAATCGCAGACATAGCTCTTCTCTGCGATTTCTTCCGTGATGTGTTTAGTGTACATTAATCGGGTTATAATATTTTGATTATGCTAGGACTTCCGTTGAAATAAGTGGTTATCTATGCCGAATGCTCAAGTGCATCAGCCGATACTGAAGATCTATCTTCCTTTTTTGTGTCGTCTTTCTGCATTAAGGCGAGGCTTGTCATATACACAGCTCCAAACGCAAATGATAAACCTAACATTATTGTACGAACAACTTCTCCGGTTGCTATAAAACTTCCTATAATAGATACCAATATTGCTGCTATAAAGCATACCATTGCTACTGTGCTATCTCTCATTTTCAAATTCCTCCTTCTTATACAGTCTCTCTTGCAATTACAATTTATCATGCTAAAATGTATTTGTAAAACTAATAAATTAAATAAAACTTATTAATTTTTCTAATAGTGCAGGAGGATTACATAAATACATGGAAACAAGAAATTTGAATGCATTTCTAAGAGTTGCAGAGCTTGGAAGCTTTACAGCAGCCGCTATAGAGCTGGGCTACTCACAAGGATCTATAACGGTACAGGTCCAGCAGCTAGAAGACGAGCTTGGGACAAAATTATTTGACAGAATGGGGAGGCTTACGACATTGACAAGCCATGGCGAAGCTTTTATCCCTTATGCCCAATCTGTTCTACAGGCGATTCAAGAAGCTGAAAACTTTGCCCACAATCGTCATGAAATGCACGGTGTTTTGAGATTATGTTCCTCAACCTCTCTTGCTACAAATATTCTCCCAAGCCTCATTGCCAATTTTAATCGATCTTATCCTAATATTGAGATTATCATGCGTTTGTCAGACTATATGGAAGAGATGACAATCAGGATGAGACAAAACGAAGTCGATATTGTTTGCCATCTAGACACAAGAAATTTTTTTACCGACACTATAACTTTCTATGAAAAAAAAGAAGCCGTCATAGCCGTAGCCAACAAAGACTATCCTCTCGTGGGCAAGAAGCATGTAAAGCTAAGGGAACTACTTCACGAGCCTTTGCTTGTTACCGAAAGATCTATTGGTCACACGAATTATCTTGAAAAAATCATAAATGATATGGGAGAGGTTCTTAATCCTACAATAGAAGTCAGCTCATCAGTTACTCTACGAGAAATTCTTATAAACAGTGAGCGCAGTGCTTCCATCGTACCTTATTTGGTTGTACAAGAGGCAGTTGAAGCCGGACACCTTGTTCTTCTCGATGTCGAAGATCTCGATATACCGATGTGGAGCCAATTCGTATACCACAAAAGTAAATGGGTAAGCCCATCAATGAAAGCCTTTATCGACTTCGTATCAGAACCTACCCATTAGTTGACTATTTTTAATTATATTGTTTTGCCTATATATATTTTTTTATTATTTTACAATTATTTGTATTATATTACGATAATAGTATTTTACAGGGAATACATTCTATACATACCTGCATATATTCCATCCTTTTCCATCAGTTCCTCGTGTCCACCTTCTTCAGCTACGCCTTCTTCTGTAAGGACGATAATTCTATCGGCATTTCTCACAGTCGTCAGCCTGTGTGCAATTGTTATAGTCGTTCTTCCAACCGCAAGATCTGCCAAAGACTTTTGAACAATCATCTCACTCTCATTGTCCAGTGCAGATGTCGCTTCGTCAAGAATTAGAATGGGTGGATTCTTAAGGAAAACTCTCGCTATACTTATCCTCTGCTTCTGTCCGCCGGATAGTCTGGTTCCTCGTTCTCCGACGTGAGTATTATATCCATAAGGCATCTCTCTAATAAACTCATCTGCTCCTGCAAGTTTTGCAGCCTTGATTATGTCTTCTTTACTTGCTCCCGGTCTTCCATATTCGATATTTCCTGCAATCGTGTCAGCAAATAGATAAACATCCTGCTGAACCATACCTATATTAGATCTTAGAGAATGTAATTTGATATCGCGAATATCCTGATCATCTATCAAAATCCTGCCGGAATTAACATCATAAAATCTTGGAATAAGATTGCAAAATGTAGTTTTTCCCGCTCCGCTTGGTCCGACTAGCGCTATGTTTTCTCCTGCCTTGATATTCAGATTAATATCACTCAGTATGTCATCTCCGTCACCATAATGAAAAGACACATCTTCAAATGTTATTCTGCCTTCAATATTGATTAGCTCCTGTGCATCCTCTGCATCATCCACCTCGATGTTGGCATCCATAACCTCAATAAATCTCTCTATTCCGGTAATTCCTTTCTGGAATTGCTCCGTAAATTCAACTACCCTGCGAATCGACTCGAGGAGCATGCCTACATATAGAAGATAGGCTATGAATTCTCCCGCCGTAATTTCACCCTTCATCAGCAAAACAGATCCAAGAAAAACAGTCGCAATATACATTAGCCCATCAAAGAACTTCGTAACGCTTCGGAAGGCTGCCATATTCTTATAGCTAACCTTCTTAGTTTTAAGAAAGCGTTCGTTTCCGGACCGAAATTTTTTCTGCTCAACATCCTCATTTGCGAATGATTTTGAAACTCTGATTCCTAGCAAGCTATCCTCAACATGGGCATTGATTTCTCCAAGCTCTGAGCGCTGCCACTTAAATGCGGATCTCAGCTTATTCCTATATCTCATAGCGAAGAATATCATCAGAGGAATCATCAGGAAAAGCACAAGAGTCATCATAATATTCACTCTTATGAGAATAACAAAAGCTACTATTATTTTGACCGCTGCAATAAAGTACTCCTCCGGACAATGGTGTGCAAATTCCGCAATATCAAACAGATCGCTGGTAATCCTCGAAATTAGCTGTCCTGTTTTATTCTCAGAATAGTACGAGTATGAAAGCTGTTGATACTTTGAGAATAGGTCTCTTCTCATATCCGTTTCAATGCTTGCTCCCATAACATGCCCCGTGTTTTGCATGTAATAGTTCGCAAGAACATCTATAAGCCTGAGCATCATATATAAAGCTGTTATTCTTACAACCAGCGAAACTGACAGGTTTCCAGGATTTAAATTAGCAGTGTCGGTTATGAATCTGATAATTATTGGCAGAACCAAGTCACATACGCTCGTGAATGCCGCACACAATAAGTCGAAAATCAATATCTTCCTGTACGGCTTAAAGTACGGGTAAAAACGTTTTATCAAATACCCTGTCGTCATCTTACTATCTTTCATTATTCTCCTGCTCCCATTTTTGACACTTTTCCCATATTCCAAATGCGTGCCGCTGTTTGTGCTGCCTCTATGCGCTCATCAGGACAACTATACTCAAATATGGCTGTTTGCGAACCACAGTCCGCACATACAACATACCAACCATCACCCTCTTCCTCCAACAGGCCCGCTCCTCTGCAGAAGGGACAATCCTCTATATTAATATCCTTGTAAATATCCATTTTTCTTTCCTCCCTTTATCTATTTCTTGCCAAAATTATTTTTTCATAATCCCATACTCCTTGAGTATTCTGATTATCAATTCGACAGATCCTTCAATACCGTACACAGATGTGTTTAGGCACAAATCATAATTACTCGTAGCGCCCCATTCTTTACCGGTATAATATGTATACATGCTTCTATGAGCTTGATCAGCTTCCATTGCTTTTTTTTTGGCCGCATTATAGCTCACATTATTAACCTTCATGGCTCGCCTTATTCTTTCTCTGATTGGTGCAGTTATAAATATGCTGACATGCGGAATCATCGCATTTGTAAGCACCGTGTCAGAGCCTCTTCCAACAACGACCAAGGATCCCTTCTTTGCCATCTCCGTTATAATCTTGCTTTCCTTAAAAAAGATTGCATCACGTGTCGGTAGGCCATGGTATCTGCTTACATTTCTGATTGCCTCTTTCGCAGCATCAAGGTCTTCATTGTATTTTGTTCTCTTGGTATATAGTTTCTTAATATACTCAGCTTCGTCTACCGTTTCATCTATATCCTCACGACTGAGCATCTTCTGAAGCACATCTGCATCAAGATAGTTTATGTGCAATGTATCCGCAACAGCAAAGGCAATATCTTCACCGCCAGAGCCATAGGTTCTGCCGATTGATATAACAATATTATCATCGCTTTGAAACCTTGTGAGTAGGTTAAGAGATTTGTGCCAATCATTATCGGAATCTTCTCTCAATATATTTTCTGTAAATTTTGAAAACCTGTCCATTATAAGGCTATACTCAGTAAGTCTGGCCTTCCTCACATCAGGTTCTTCTATATTCCTTGCCATATTACCGATCAAGGCAATTTCGCTCCTGAGTGTTCCAAGGTCTCTATCTTCAACCGCATTTACGATTGCAGTGATAATGCTTTCTTTCGCTCCGTTAAATACGTGACCAAGATTGGATCCAACAGCTTCGCATACCTTCTGGTCAAGGTCGAAAATATCACCTGCTAACTTATATATATCTATGTTTTCTTTCATCATCTATACCTCCTTCTATATAAAGAAGAAAATTGTATCTAGAACGAATACCGGAACCAAGCACACAATAGACCACTTCATATATCCAAAAAATGATGGCATATTAATTCCATTCTCGGATGAAAGTGTCTTAACCATGAAATTCGGCGCATTGCCTATATATGTTATAGCTCCCATAAATACAGATCCACATGAAATAGCCATCAGCATCTGCTCAGGTATTACACCAAGAGCTGTACTCATTCCCTCTGAGAACCCCATAGATCCGGCTGTTGTCATAAAAACGAGATATGTAGGGGTGTTATCCAAGAAACTGGAAAGCGACCCTGCTGCCCAGAACATCTGCGCAGATTGTGTTAACCCAAGATCAGGTCCGATTTGCTTAAGCAACATAAGCGCAGGTTGCATCGTAATAAATATCCCTATGAACAGAAGAGCAACCTCCTGAATTGCATTCCATGTCATATTGTTTTTGCGCCTTAATTCTTTGTCAGTTGTTACAAAAGATAGCTTTGCAGCAATCAGTATAACCGCTATCTCAATAATTTGAGGTAATGTAAGATATACATCTGCAAATAGCTTGATTCCCAGAACTTCTCCATTACTATTTTGAAACATCGGCATATCCGGCATCATCCCGCTAGAAATTACAGCCCCGACTATCATACCGATAAAAATGATATTATGCAGGCCTCCAAACTTAATCATAGTCTTTGGCGAGCTTATATCCGGTGCGAAGCCCTGAGCAATATCCCTTCTATACCTCTTAGTATCAATCATGTAGAACATCGATAGAACGATTATCATATTGAAAAGAAGAACCGGAAGTATTTTCAAGCTCCACGTAAAAGGAACTCCTTGCATAAAACCTATAAGAAGTGGTGGGTCTCCTATCGGTGTTAGGGAACCCCCCATGTTCGAGATTAAAAATATAAAGAAAATCATAATATGAGACCTGTTACGACGCCAAGAGTTCATTTTGATTATAGGTCTTACCATTAGCATACTCGCTCCTGTAGTTCCGACTATACTTGCCAGAAAGGTACCAATAATCAGAAGCACTACATTAACTCTCGGTGAACCTGCGAGGTCCCCTTCAAATGTTATATTACCTGCAACGCAATATAAGCCGAACAACAAGACAATAAATACAAGATAATCACTTATGATGCACTCCAGAACTACGCTCACCGTGTCTGTTAGCCCTAATCCTATAAACATCATTACTATTACTGCAACAGTCCAAAACAATACTATGAATACTTTAAACTTATCCCAGAATTTGGGAAGCACAATCGGTCCCAATGCTATGGAAAACAAAATCCCTCCGAACGGGATGCACATTAATGCCAAAAACATATTAGCCTCTCACTATCTTATATATATTATTTTTCTTATATATATTATTTTTTCTCTATCAGTCCCAATCTATCCAGAACGATATTATATCCACCCGGACCGTAGTTGAGACATTTATTAACTCGGCCAATCGTTGCTGAGCTCGACCCGGTTTCCCTGCTTATATCGCTAAAGACTTCCCCATTGCTTAGACGTCTTGCAACTTCGAGACGGTACGTCATATCCTGTAATTCTTTAATGGTACACACATCTTCAAAAAACGCTTCACATTCTTCCTCTGTTTTAAGAGAAAGAACCGCTTTAAAGAAATTCTCCAAATATTTGTTTTCTTTTTTGCCCATTTTTTTAATACCATCCTTCTAAGTTCAAGCAGCTATATTTCAATTATCTCCCATAGCTACAATATCAACGACCCTATCTGATATACCAGTACCGATGCCAACCATGCTATAGTACATTGCCACAGAACAACCCCTACTGCAATTTTTGATCCGAGTTCTCGTCTGACAGAAGCGATTGCCGCAACACAAGGGGTGTACAGTACACTGAACACCAGTAGACTGAAGGCCTGCAAACTGTTCATTATTGCCTGAATATCCGTACCTGCGTAAAGAACATTCATTACTGATACTACGCTTTCTTTTGCAATAAATCCACTGATAAGGGAAACGCTTATTCTCCAGTCATTGATACCTGCAAGAGTGAAAATTGGAGCAATCGCCCCTCCCATTACTGCCAAAATACTGTCTTCATTATTCGCTGCCAAATTAAATTGTGTATCAAAGCTCTGCAGGAACCATACAATAACAGTCGCTACGAGGATTATCGAGAAAGCCCTTTGGAGGAAATCTCTCGCCTTCTCCCATAAAAGTTGTGCTACATTCTTAAGCCTCGGGATTCTATAGTTAGGAAGCTCCATTACAAACGGCACAGGCTCTCCTTGGAATATGGTGCGTTTGAAAATCAGAGCAACCAGTATTCCCACGACTATTCCGATTAGATACATAGCAACCATTACGATTCCGCCGTGATTCGGAAAGAACACACTGACAAAAAATGCATAAATAGGAAGCTTTGCCGTGCAGCTCATGAACGGAGTCAGGAGAATTGTCATCTTCCTATCCCTTTCACTTGGCAGAATCCTTGTCGACATTATCGCCGGAACCGTACAGCCAAATCCTATAAGCAAGGGAACTATGCTCCGTCCGGATAAACCGATCTTCCTGAGCAGTTTGTCCATAAAAAAAGCAACTCTTGCAGTATATCCACTGTCTTCCAATATAGAGAGGAAGAAGAATAACGTTATAATTATCGGTAAGAAGCTGAGAACACTGCCAACACCTTCAAATATTCCATCAATTATCAACCCCCTTAGTACATTGTTGACGTCCCAGTTCACGAGGGCATTTTCTGTCATAAGAGTAAAACTCTCTATCCCTCCTTCCAAGAGATTCTGCAACCTCGTTCCTATAACATCGAAGGTTAAGAAAAATATCGCACTCATTATTAAGGCAAATGTCGGGATTGCAGTATATTTTCCCGTTAAGATGCGGTCCATCTTATGGCTCCTGTCATACTCCTTACTATGACGGGATTTAGAAACACATTCCTCGGTTACTTTATTGATAAAAGCAAAACGCATATCAGCAATCGCAGCGCCTCTGTCAAGGCCTCTTTCGTTTTCCATATCTACAATGATATGTTCAAGCGTTGCTTTTTTTTCTTCATCAAGGCCAAGTTTTTCTAATATCAACTTATCTCCCTCGATAACCTTGGTCGCAGCAAAACGAACCGGGATTTCAGCATGTATAGCACTATCTTCTATGAGATGTGCAACTGCATGAAGACAGCGATGAACTGCACCATCATTATCTTCCAAGCTACAATAGTCCTGCTTGAGTGGCTTCTCCTGATAACGTGCGATATGTACCGCATGGCTTATCAGTTCTTGAACTCCCTCGTCTTTGGCCGCAGATATTGGAATAGTAGGCACTCCGAGCATTTCTTCCATGAGATTGACGTCAATATATCCACCGTTCCCACGCAGCTCGTCCATCATATTGAGGGCGAGTATCATCGGTACACCAAGCTCTAAAAGCTGCATCGTTAGGTACATATTTCTCTCAATATTTGTCGCATCAACAATATTGATTAAAGCATCAGGCTTCTCGTTAAGAACAAAATCTCTCGATAAAATTTCCTCATTTGAGTACGGTGACATAGAGTATATACCGGGAAGATCAACCAGAGCTGTATTTTTGTACCCCTTAATTACTCCTTCCTTACGCTCAACAGTGACACCGGGAAAATTTCCTATCCTTTGATTGGATCCGGTCAAACTATTGAACAAAGTTGTCTTGCCACTGTTTTGGTTGCCAACTAGTGCAAAGCGAAGCACTCTATCTTCCGGAAGCGGATTGCCTTCTCCTTTTCTGTGAAATCTGCCTTCCTCTCCAAGTCCAAGATGTTCAATTCTCCTCCTTGGCTCATCCATATCCTGGGCTTTTTTATTACAAGCTGTTTCAAAATTTTCCGAAATATTTTCTATCTTCTCTACGGTGATATTCTCGGCATCTTCCAATCTCAAGGTTAACTCATAACAATTCACCCTAATCTCCATAGGATCTCCCATAGGGGCGAATTTGATGAGGGTTAGCTCAACGCCGGGAATCAATCCCATGTCCAGCAGATGCTGCCTGAGTGCACCACTAGAACCTACATCTATAATTCGTACACTCTCACCTACTGATAATTCGTTTAACTTCATTTCTTCTCCTTAACTTACTATTTTTTTGTCTTCTCTTGCCGTTACTGCTTAGACCCTTTTCCATTTTGTATATTAGCGTCTTTGAGTATATTGGTATCAAACGCAAAAGTCAGACTTTCTTCCAATCTCTGTCTCTTAATTGCGAGTTGTATAACTCTATCAAGCAATTCTCTATATGAAACGCCAATAGGTTCCCAGAGGTAAAACGCAAGGGATCCCGGAATAGTGTTTATCTCGTTAAAATACAGTTTACCCGTATCCTCATCTATCATAAAGTCAATTCTCGAAACCCCGTTACAGCCCAGAGCTTTAAAAGCTTTGACCGCCATATTTCTGATATTTTCTCTCTGTTCGCTGCTTATTTCGGCAGGTATTTTGCGTGAAAGGCTTGCCATTCCGGATGCCTTGCCCTTGCTTCCCACACCTGTTTTATTCTTACTTCCACCTCCGGCATATTTATCTTCATAACTCAATATATCCTTGGTATGCATAGGTTCTTCACATTCCGAAGCGATGGCCTCATTCTCATCTCCAAGAACAGAACAATTGATTTCCCTGAGATTGGATATTGCTCGTTCAACAATAATCTTGGTTGAGTATATAAAAGCGTCGTCCACAGCTTGTACCAAAGTCGCTCTGTCTCCGGCAACACCTATACCCACGCTTGAGCCAAGATTGACAGGCTTGACAATCACCGGGTAAGCAAAATCTGATTCTATATCTGTCAAGAGCTTCTCTATTTCTGCATACTCTGCCATCGTATATACTTTGGCATCAAGGACAGGAACATCATACTCCTTGAGTATCGTTTTCATGATGAATTTGTCCATTCCGACAGCAGATGAGGTAACATCCGGTCCAACAAAAGGGATTCCTAGCGTTTTGAGATATCCCTGAAGGACTCCATCCTCGACATTCGTTCCATGCACAATAGGAAAGGCCACATCAAACTCTACACATTTTTTTCTTCCGAACTTTTTTCCTTTGTATGGAACGAGTAAAAATCTGTTGCCCTCTCTCAGCATGATCACATGCTCAGAACATTCAAGCAGAGACTTTATGTCTTTGTATGATGCAATCTTTCCGAGATCTTCTCCGATATACATATCGTTCGTCTTCGTCATATATACAGGAATCACTTCATATTTGTCAGTATCCATACTTATAATGGCTTGTATGGCGGATATGACCGACACCTCATGCTCTACGGATTTACCGCCAAAAATCACAGCAACTCTTGTTTTCATGTTAAATACCTCGCGTTAATAATTATCCGGCAGGTCATTTTCAAGCAGAATATACTTGTGCTCCTGCCCCCTTATGGCGTATGCATAAGAAATAGCATCTTCAACCTTTGCAAAAACTCTGCAGTTATTCTCGGAAAAGCCTGCGCTCAAAGCTCCCTCTCTTATAGGCTCAGTATGCTTCTCTCCGACTAGAAGTATATAGTCGCAAGCCGCAGCCGCATAGGTTCCGAATTTATAGTTATATTCTTCCTCTTTATCTCCCAGTTCAATCATGCCCGGTGTTATAAGTATTCTGATTCCATCAAACAGGGCAAGAGTTTCAATCGCTGCCTTAGATCCGATAGGATTAGAATTGAATGCGTCATCTATTATTGTAACTTTCCCGTGGTCTTTGATTTCCATCCTGTGCGGAACCGGCTTTAATTTTCTTATAGCTATCCTCAGAGATCTAAGCGACACTCCTAACTTGTTCGCAACGGCAATAGCTCCCATTACATTGATAACATTATGCCCTCCAATAAGCTTCATATTGAAGGCCTCTTGTTCTCCCGATGGAGAGATAGCTGTAAAGTCCGTTCCAAATCTAGATAGCTTAATATCCTTTGCATAGTATCCGCCATTATTACAGCAAATTTCGTCATTACCGCAACAGACTTCTTTATTATTCTCATCTGAATAGTAGCAAACGATATCTCTATCCTTGAATTCTTCTTCTTTTTCCTTAATATATTCATTATCACAATTCAGAAAAAGCATTCCTCCGGGAGGAACCGCATCGGCCAGCTCAAATTTTGTCTTAATAACATTATCAATTCCGCCAAAAGTCTCAAGATGCTGAGGACCTATGGAAGTAATAAGACCGTGGTCCGGATGAACAATATCGCAAATTTCTTTAATCTCGCCTACATATCTCGCACCCATCTCGCAAATAAAGACTTCATGAGTCGGTCTCAGTGAACTTCTGATTGTTTTGACTATTCCCATCGGGGTATTGTAACTTTCAGGCGTTACAAGAACGTTAAAATGTTCTTGTAGCAATCTCTGAAGATAGAATTTTACGCTTGTCTTCCCGTAGCTTCCAGTAACTCCTATAATAGTCAAGTTGGGATTTGATTTAATTATTCGCTTTGCATCGTTGATATAATAATTCTTTACACCGACTTCTAGCGGATGATTGACAGTATTTGTAATCATACCGAGAAATATCTGTCCCCCAACAAGGACTACAACCATTCCGGCTATGTAGGGAAGACCACCTATTATAAATGTCACAAGAATAATGAAGAAAGTAATTACGATGTTCGTCGCAATCATTCTCTTCACTCTCGGTGTAAACACTAGTTTCTTCTTGTTGCTGATTCTGATAAGCGCCTTGTATACCAAAATAATAAGTATGAGTGTAAACCAGGACAAAATATCAGTGACAATAATAAAGACTGACGATTTCAGTCCGCAAGCAAGCAAATTCAAAATGCCAAGCACAATGGCAAAAATTAATAACCACTGCTGCTTAATGTTCTTCTTAAGCCACACTCTTTGCTCACTATTTATATACACATTAAGCTGTAGCATATGCATATTATGTCTAAGTGCCAGCCATAAAGCTTGTACACCTAATATTAATGTTATAATCGTTCTAATTCCCATTTGCTAACCCTCAATATTTAGAAACGACCTTATAATTCCAGCAAAAATTGCCGGCTGTTCAAGAAATGAATAGTGCCCTGTTCCTGCAATAACCGCAAGTCCTGACTTCGGAATCGTCTTCTCCATTAGTTTCGCATCTTCAATAGGAGTATCGCGATCCAAATCTCCCCATACTAAAAGAGTTTCCTTATCTATTTGCGGTAAAAGATGAGTCAAATCTTCATTAACGGCTTTGACTAAGCACTGCCTCATTATAGGACTCGCATTCCTGTAGTCATCTGAACCCTGTCTATTCTTCCAGTCGTCTATAACCTCTTCGAAAAGATAATGAACTATCTTGTTAAGCAATATCTTCTTAAGAATTTTATAGCGTATTATTCTGATCTTCTGCCTCGTTGACCTCTTAGGCATTATTCCGGCACTATCTACGAGTACTATTTTACTTATCTCAAACGGGAGATTATGCCTCGTTGCAAGCCTGATTATCATTCTTCCGCCATAGGAGTGGCCTATCAGAACTGTCTCTTTAATCTCTAGCGCCTGCATAAACTTACAGAAAAAATCCGAATACTCTTCTACACTCCAAGCCTTTTTCGGCTCTTCACTTGCTCCGAATCCCGGCAGGTCAAATTGGACAACCTTGTATTCGTCTGCAATTGAACCAGCCATCGTATCGTACATTCCAAGCTCTGTTCCCCAGCCTTGCAGAATAACAGCCGTCTTATCATTATTATCGCCTGTAATTTTATAACTTATATTGTAACCGTCTACCTGAATATTCATTTTCTTCTCGTTATTTACTTTCCTATAACTCTTAAACTGTTCTTTAATTACTCTTATTTCTTCCGAGATTATCCTTTGTTTATCGCTTGTTATCGTCTCCTCGAAGGAATATTTTCTAATAAAATATTCCTATTATATGTTCCCTCTAACTTTATAAGTTTACCACAGACATATGAGTATTGAAAGAATTGACGCCCAGATTACCAAGTAAAGCTCAGCCTATGTGCCCCAATCAAGTTTTAATATGATAAAATCATAATAATGAGTAAGGACATCTGTTTGGAGGCTATCGAAATGAGAAAATTTCAAACACTTAAACAAGTATCTCCCCTTCTCTGTTATGAGTATAAAGATGCTCGCTTCGGAGATTGCATGGAAAAAATATATCTGAATTTTGAACCTACACATGCGGAATTTCGCCTTATAATTTCGGAACCTGTTCACAGGCCTGTAGTAAATTTTGATGCCAGAATTATCTACGTATGTAATTATGGCAAAGATATAAACTTAGAACATGGCTATTTCTTCGGTGATATTGGAATCATGTGGGACGAAGAAAAAAAAGAAGCAAGCCTATCGAATGGAACATACGAAGGTTTTGTTTCATGGAAAGTTGCAACTAATCAAAAACTGACCTCCCCACGTCCCGATATGAACGAATTCTTTAATTTCAACCTAAACAACAGCCTAGAGCAAGACAAATCTTTTATAGCTCATAGTATTTATGAGGATATAAAAGACATTTGGTTCACTCAGCCCATTATAATTCTGAGGCCTAATACAAACCTATTTGAGGGCTTGCGAAAAGTCGGCTTAATGTAAAAGCGGCGTTTCGGAATTATGAACGCCGCTTATTATACCTATAAATTTAACCTCTTCCTATTTTTTGAACATTCTATTCAAAATACTTGGTCGGTACAGTTCCCGGTTCAAGTCCCGGGAAAATGCTTATCCTATCATTTGCTGCGACAGCAATTTCGCCGAAGTCCTGAAGCTTTTCTTTTCCTTGAAGCACTCTCAGTGCTCCGGCAGCCAAAGCTTCCATCTCATATTCTCCACCCATTACCTCTACAGGAGCTATAAATGATACCTTATCTGTTATATATTCTGTAATGAATTTAGAGTACGAAAGTCCTCCCGTCAGAATAATGCGATCAACCTTTCCGCTAACTACAGTTGCAAGTGTACCTATATCCTTTGCAACGTTAAATGCGAGAGCCTCATATACTAGTTTTGCATACTCATCGCCGTTTGCAATCATACCCTCCACTTCAAGCGCATCCTTAGTGCCCAGATGAGCACTCATGCCCCCGTCTCCGTGTGCTTTTTTTGTCATTTCTTTGTGTGAATACTTTCCTGAATAGCATAGATTAATCAGCTCTTTAGCACCTATTCGTCCACACCTTTCGCATGAGAAATTTCCTTCATCATCATTCACGCTATCAATATTTATACCGTCCTTATACAAACGGATTGAGCTTCCGCCTCCGAGATGAGCTACGATAAATGTGCATTCTTCGAATGATTTGCCCAGTTTTTCTTCAGCACACTTTATAGCCATTGCACGAGTGTTCAAGGTATGTCCAACCGTGAAATGCGGGAGTTCAGGCATTCCACTGACTCTTGCAAGTGGCATCTTTTCATCTGTACCTATCGCATCATATATACATGCAGGTATGCCCAGTTCTTTGTGTAATTTAAAAGCAATCATGCTGCCAAAAATCGATGCATGTTTCGCATGGTCTTCGGGTCTTGTGAGATAGTCTATCATCGCTTGATCAATAGCAATAGCTCCATGCGGACACGGCAAAATATTGCCTCCCCTTGATACTATAGCTGTAAGACTCGAAACAGAAATACCGTTTTCGTTTAGTGAGTTTAAAACCTTTTCTTCTCTAAACCCATACTGTTCTAACACATCATCAAAATGACCGAGCTCTTCCTTAGAGTGTCTTATTGTATCCTTGAATACTTCACAGCCATCATCGTAAACAGCGATTTTGCTTGACGTCGAGCCAAGATTCATAACCAGAATCCTCTCCTCGTACTTTTTGTTGTCTTTATTTAATTCGGCCATATCTACCTCCTGCGTTGTTATATACCAGTTGCTCAAATATATTATTATGAAACTACTATCCCGTCAAGTCTCCCTATCGGGGTACGTTTTACGAACTACCAGTTAGAAGCACTTATCCAATATATCTTTATCAAGACCATTCTTACATGTTGTTTGTCCTACTGCAAAATATAAAATCCCTCCTGCAATCAGACCCCATACAACACTATTAATTCCTGCCACACTCACATAGTAGTGACAGAATATATATACTACAGTTGCGCCAATTGAGCTTGCCAAGGCAGCCTTGCCATTTCCTTTTTTCCAAAACAATCCTCCAACTATAGGCCAGAAGAATGTACATTCCAATCCGCCAAAGGCAAACAGGTTGATGAAAAATATTATGTCCGGAGGATTTAATGTAAGAACAATAACAAGACCTCCAATTAAGATTGTGAGTATTGAACTATATTTTTGTACATTCTTATTATATTTCTGAATCTTGATATTATCATCTTTGACAATATAATTACGCCATAAATCTTTAATTATTGCTGCACTCGACATCAACAATATTGAATCCACAGTTGACATTACAGCAGCCATAGGGGCGGCAAGAAACACTCCTGCAACGCCTACCGGCATTATCTTCTGCACAACATATGGAATAAAGTAGTCCGAGGTCGGCAAATCCGTCGGATCTACTAACGCTCCTGCCCATGCTCCGGCAAGGTGCATTCCTACCAAAATAAAACTACTTGTAATCGCTCCTATTATCATCGCATTATGAAGGCTTTTGGTATCTCTGAATCCCATTCCACGCACAGCTGTCTGTGGTAGTCCCAATGTCCCGAATCCTACAAGAACCCAGTAACTCAAAAGCGCTCCCGGTGCATACACAGAAAACAGATTATCATACGCATTAGGCAGATTTGCCTGTAAACCTGCATCTATACCGGCTAAACCTCCCCCTGCACGTAGAACAAAGAAAATTAAAAGAAATGTTCCAATGCACATTACGATTCCTTGAATAGCATCCGTTATCGCTACGGCAGCAAACCCTCCGAATGCAGTATAAATAATTACAACTGCTCCAAAAATAAGAAGAGAGCTGACGTGATTGAGCCCGGTAATAGAGGCAATAAGCGTAGCTCCTCCCGTAAACTGTCCTATCATCTGTGCAATAAAAAACGCGACCATTGATAAACTTGTTATTATTACAAGTGCGTCATTTTTGTACCTTGCTTTAAGATAACCTGCTATTGTAACAGACCCTGTACGCCTCGATATCAGTGCCATTTTGTTGCCAAGGACACCGAGCACAAGAAATGTAACCGGCACTTGTACTGCTGCAACCCAGACCTGTGCATATCCGTATGTGAGGCCTGCTGCTCCCGGTCCTGATATAAATGAACTAGCCGATATGTATGTTGCCATCGTAGTCATAGCTAGAACAAAACCTCCGAGCGAGCGTCCACCTATAAAATATATTTTTTCTCCCGATAGATTACTCTTTGCCTTCTCCCTTTGTCCATAGAAAATACCTATCAGCATATTCAATGCGAGATATCCGATGAAGGTGCTCAAGATAATGATTTGATTTTTTCCCATCACTCATCCTCCTCTTCATCATCATATTCAAAATCAATAAATACAAATTTAAGCAGATATACTACGCCTGCCAAAGCAAGAATAATAGTTCCTAGTACCGAAACACTAAACCATGCAGGCATTCCGAGAAAATAAAGATTCTTACCACTAAGCAAAAATGCTGTTGATATATGCCATATACAGCAAATAAGCGTAACGATTAGAGTTCCTTTGATCTCGCGTGTGCACTGCTCATGTTTCTCCTGTCGAGATAATTTTTTCATTGCGAGTCTCCTGTTCATTGATGTCAGGCTCCGATTTATCGGATACCTGCAAATTGTATTATATATAATACTCAGGTATCACACAATACAGAAACGGGAATGGCATGATAACAACATCCGAACCACATAAGTCATTTAACAAATATAAAAAAGTGGTTTCTGCAACAAGCAAAAGCCACTTCTATATAATAATGATCTACTTTTTATTCCGAAAAAATCTTCCTATAAAATTACCTGCCGTCTCAACATCCTCTATCTTCCTTGTTATTTCCTGATATTCATCATAAATACCAGCTTCTTCCATTACTTCTCTTTCTGCTGTCCTCGCCTTACTGTCTAGTTCCATAGCAAGTGATTCGGCCGCATCCATAGCTGCATGTCCTGCAATTTTGGCCGCTATCTTCATCGGATCATTTGTTCCATACGCAAGTTCAGCCGCCAGAGCCTTAGACTGGATCTTTTCTTCATCTGTCATCGGTCTTGCACGAGGTGTAAGCTTCTGAAAAATATCATTGTATTCATCTTGCAGCTCTACTGCAAAAAGTCTCTCAAATTCCTCCGCATCTTTTGCTTTGTCTCCCAGAGTCTTAATCTTTGCAATAAGTGAATCCATCTCTGAACCAACATCGCTTTGTACTTCAAAATAGTCCGTGAATACTTTTATTTTGGCTTCTATACTCGATTTTACCTGTGAATTCATACTCTTCCTCCTTATCAGAAACGTTAGAAATAACTATAAATGCAATTACCACAGAGCAACAACCTTAGAGTTTTTTAAAAGCGTTCACACTATCCTTCTCCCCTATCAAAACTGATAGCACTTTAGCAATCAATTAGTAATATATTATTTATCGCCTATTGTTAAATTTGGGTTAATACCCAGTATCTTCCTGATTGACTTCATTGCCGGACGATTTGAGGCTTCGGTCAACTTCAGCATTTCAGATTCCAATGTCGATACTCTGCAGCCACCGCTTCTGAGAACGTCAGCTGCCATCCGATGTTCATGCGGAGAGGTCGAAGCACAGCAATCTTCAATTATTGTTACCTCATAGCCCCTTCTCACAGCTTCTTCTGCTGTTTGAAGAATACTTGTATGCGTTTCTGTTCCCGCCATTATGATTTTTCTTGAATTTGAAACCGACATAATTCTATCGAAATCAGATGAACTCCATATATTAAAGACATCTTTGACAACAATTTCAGATCTATCTAAATTGTTTGTTATTCCATCAAGGGTATGTCCCCATCCGTACCCTTCAACTACGATGGCCGGAATATCAAGTCTGTTCACGCATTTTGCCAGAGCTATCATATTCTCCCTTAATGTCGCTTCACCTTCCATGCTTTTAAGCTTCCTATCCTGAGCATCCACAAAAATAACTATAGTATCGTCAGTCGAAGCTAATCCTTGCAGTTTCATGAGAGAAGCCGGATCATTCAAGCTGAAGGATATAGGGGAAATTGCAACATATCCTGAAGTCACCGCATTATAATCATTCAGTATCTGCAAATCGGGTTCATCTCTGTCAACTCTCATCCTATAAGTTTCATCTCCAAGAACATCAAACGCATATGTCTCTCCATAACCATAGGGGGCCGGACTTACCATCTTCACTCCCTTTACCTTCCATGCAGGTATATCAGGTGCATTCACACTCAAAACTGTACTGACAGGGATTTCTTTAGATAATTCCATAAGTTGGGAAAGCATACCACACAAATACTCGAAGTGGCTTGCTTTATGACTTTGCACGGACAAAGCTATCGATCTTATTCCGTTCAAAGAACCTTCTACGGCCGCACTGATTGTTCCGGAATAGTAAGCAGCAGCACCACAGTTACCTCCCATGTTAATTCCACTTATTACATAGTCAAATTCCACGCCTTCTTCCGCAAGCTTATATATCGCCCATTTTACACAATCTGTCGGAGTTCCCTCAACCGCATAGGCTTTCTTAACACCTCGTATCTTGACCTCTTCAACTGTCATTTCTCTAAGAAAAGTAATACTCTGACCCTTGGCGCTCTGCTGCCGAGCGGGCGCAACTACATATACTTCTGCAAACTCCACAAGGGCTTCTGTAAGAGTCCTTATTCCGTCTGCGTTAATACCATCATCGTTTGTAACCAGTACCTTATACATATTCTTCCTTTCTACCTATATTGTTGACCGATAATCTTATATCCACAATCCCTTTTCAATGCACTTACTTCTCCATATCGACTCCATCTGTCTGCTTGATTGTTCCGTCAGAGAGAATAAATATAGCATCAATCCCATCCATCTGCCCTATAAACTTCATTCCTTCTTTATAACCTTTGATCAGGCATATTGTACTCATGGCATCGATATCCATTGAATGTCCTTTTTCCGCTATAAGGGTCACCGATTTAAGATCGGTGTTAACCGGATAGCCTGTCTCCGTACTTAGGATGTGATGGTATGTTTTACCATCAGCTGTAAAAGCTCTTTCATATACTCCCGATGTTACTAGAGTTTTGTCTGCAGCTTTAACACTTCCGATAATGTCTTTCTTATCTTTGACAGGAGCTTCTATGCCTATATTAAACCCTTCAGAGTTCGGCTTACTTCCTATACATATAACATTACCACCCAAATTAACTATTCCGGATGTCACGCCTTCTTCTTCAAGAAGCTCCACCATTCTATCTCCTATATAGCCTTTTGCAATTCCCCCTAGATCAATCTTTGCTTTCGGATCTGCCAACCGCAACATATTGCCATCAATCATAATATTCTTATAGTCTACATGGCTGACAGCTTCGCTGAGTTTGTCAGCTTCAGGAACAACAGGTTTTTCGCTATGAAAATCCCATAGGTCTGTGACTCCACCAATCGAGATATCAAATAATCCACCAGAAAGCTCAGAGTACTTAATACCTCCCTTAACTACATCTATCGTGTCTTCGCTTACTTCTACCCACTCGCCGCCTGCTTTATTCAACTTACTTATATCGGATGTATCTAATGTTCGACTAAGTTTCTTCTCCAGAGAGGCACATAGATCATAAGATTTGTCTATGGCTTCTTGAGCTTCCTTATCTCCTCCCTCGACCATCTCATATATGCTTACCGTACAAGTTGTATCGAGCATATAATTGGTCTTAGTTGTGGGCTCAACTTCTCGGCTACAGCTCGTCTGTGTTATAATCAGAGCAACCATTATTAAGGTTATTATCCATATATTTTTAATATTTTTCATTAAACAAAGGTTCCTTTCCGAATGAAGCAATATATCAGAAAAGCAGATATTATTCTACTAATAATACTCATTATTATCGGTGTTGCATCCACCATTTTTGTTGTGCAATCTAAATCAGGTGGAGACACGGTAATAATTGAGTCAAATGGCAAGCTCTACGGCAAGTATTCTCTATATGAGCATCATGAAATAACCGTTGAAGCTCAGGATAAAGCACATAGTCACAATGTCGTTATCATTGATAATGGCAAAGTCTTTGTAGCCGAGTCATCCTGCCAGAATCAAGTCTGCGTCCAGCACAGAGCCATCAGTCGCACAGGAGAAAGCATAATCTGTCTTCCGAATAGACTTGTTGTCCGCATAGAAGGAAAAGGAGGTGGATATGACACAATCACCTCGTAAACACTCCACTGCACAGTGGATCGCAAGAGTCGCCATTATGACTTCTCTCGCACTTATCTTCTCATATGTTGAATCAATTATACCATATAATCCGGGGATTCCCGGTATCAAACTTGGAATAGCAAACGCTGTTACCATCATAGCACTATACACATTCGGATCTAAAGACGCTTTCACTGTAAACGTTATAAGAATAATTCTTGCAGGTCTTCTTTTCAACGGGATATTCGGTATGCTTTATTCTCTTGCCGGTTCCATGCTCAGCTTGGCCGGCATGATTATCCTCAAAAAAACCAAGCTGTTTTCAATTATTGGCGTGAGTATGGCAGGAGGGGTTCTTCATAACTTAGGACAGTTGCTTATTGCAGCTGCCCTGATTGAGGATATAAGAATTTTCTTCTACTTCCCCGTCCTACTATTCAGCGGAATAGCAGCCGGAATAGCCATAGGAATTGTAGCTACGTTGATAATGAGAGTAGCAAAGCAAGCGATTTGATTATCTTTAATCAACACCTCTGTCCTCTTACACTTTTTATCAAAAGCCGTAATATCTTCGTCATAAAAGAGGCGTTTGTTAACGCCTCTTTTATCATTATTGTCTTATTATTCAGTTCATGATTACTGCTGTGCTGCTGCTTTTTTTGCCGCTTTCTTTGCCTTGAGCTCCTCTATCTGCTCCGGTGTCAGTTTTGGTGAAGCCGGCTTATTCTCAGTCTTCTTCTTAGGCTTGAGTTTGCGGAAGCTATTGATAGCTCCTGTAGGACACTCATATACGCAAAGTCCACAAGATGTACATTTAGAGTAGTCGATTCTTGCCAAATTATCCTCGACGTGAATAGCGTCGAAATTACATACCTTGACACACTTCATACATCCGATGCAAGCATTATCACAATTCTTGCGAGCAACAGCTCCTTTATCTGTGGATGAGCACAGAACATGAACTTTACTCTTAACAGGCACGAGCTTGATTATGCTCTGAGGACACGTCTTTACACACATACCACATGCTGTGCAATTTTCCCTGTTAACAACAGCGACGCCGTCAATAATTCCTATAGCATCAAATTCGCATACATTCACACAATCTCCAAGACCGATACATCCAAACATACAGGCATTAGGTGATGTGAACCATCCTTTTGCACCCTTGCACGATTGAAATCCCTGCCACTCGTGATTTTTTCTTGTTTTATCACATACTCCGTTACAGAGAACTTGTGCAACTTCAGGTTCGATACTTCCTACAGATTTTCCGAGAAGTTCCGCAATCGCCTCTGCTGCTGCAGCTCCTCCCGGAGAGCAAAGCGTACAAGGGACAGATTCATCTGCCACCAAATTAGCCGCATAGTCATCGCAGCCTGCGAATCCGCATCCACCGCAATTAGCTCCCGGCAAGCACTCTCTTACTTGAGTAACCCTTTCGTCTACTGCAACATGGAAAACCTTGGATGCTATTACAAGCAGTCCCGCACAGATGAGCCCAATAACCGAAATCAGTATTACCGGTGTTATAATATTAGTCATTATCGCACCTCCTTACTGGAACATTCCTGCGAAGCCCATGAATGAAAGTGACATAATAGCTGCACTTACGAGAATCAGAGGAACCCCTTTGAATGAAGTAGGAACGCCCTCTTCATTATAAAGCTTCTCTTCTCTTACTCCTGCGAAGAGTATCATAGCTATCATGTAACCGACACCTGCTCCGAAAGAATATATCATTGACTCTGCGAATGAATAACCAAATGTGATAGCGTTAATCGTAGCTCCAAGAATTGCGCAGTTGGTTGTGATCAGTGGAAGGAAGATCCCCAGTGCCTTCTGAAGTGCAGGGAGGTATTTCTTCATGAACATTTCTACAAACTGTACGAGAGCTGCAATTACGAGAATGAATACTACTGTTTGTAAATATCCCATCTCAAATTTATTAAGTACTTGCTGTATAGGCCATGTAACTGCTTCTGCGATAACCATTACGAAAACTACCGCTCCACCCATACCTACAGCAGAACTCATTTTATTTGAAACACCGAGGAACGAACAAATTCCAAGGAACTGCGATAGTACGAAGTTGTTGACAAATACTATCGACATAAAGATGACTATTAAATTTACCATTATGCCTGCGCTCCTTTCTGTGTCATGGCTGCTTTTTCGGCAGCAATCTCCTCGTTAGCTTCTGCTAAGTTGCATGAGTTGTACATAGGACAAACGCCACAGCTGAAGCTCTTTGTCTTGAGAGCTTTTCCTTTTGTTACCTTCATAAGAATAGCAATCAGCATTCCATATACGAAAAATCCTCCCGGTGGCAGGTTAAAGAACCCGATTGAAAATCCCGGAATAAGTGTATGTCCAAGCAATCCGCCTGTTCCCAGAAGCTCTCTTATTGTTCCCATCAATGCCAGAGCAAATGTAAAGCCAATACCCATTCCAATTCCGTCCATTGCAGAATCCAGGATGCTGTTCTTGTTAGCAAATGCCTCAGCTCTTCCAAGGATGATACAGTTTACAACTATCAGCGGGATAAATACTCCCAATGCTTTATTCAAGTCTGGAGCATATGCCTGGAGTATGAACTGAACAACTGTTACAAAGCCTGCGATTACTACAATGTAACACGGTATTCTGACTTTTTCAGGAATCACCTTACGCAACATCGAAATTGCAATGTTTGAACAAATCAGTACAACAGTAGCTGATATTCCCATCCCCAGTGCATTAAGCAAAGAGGTAGAAACAGCCAATGTCGGACATGTACCTATAAGGAGTACAAAAACCGGGTTCTCCTTAATAATCCCATTTGTCAATATAGAAAGTCTGTTTTTCTTTTCCATTATTTAACACCTCCCATAGCTTTGAACTGCTCAAGAGCACAGAATACAGCTCTATGTACTGCTCCCGATGAAATGGTCGCTCCCGTAACTGCATTTACTTCTGTGTCTTGTTTAACTTCATAAGCCGTTAGCTTTGAGAGCCCGTTATACTGCGCTAGATGATTTACAGACTGCGCCTTTGTTCCGACGCCCGGTGTATCCGAGTGTTCAGTTACCTTTACAGAAGAAATGGCACCGTCCTTATCAATTCCTATCATAGCCTTGAGAGGCCCTCCATAAGAGCTGCTCTCAACCGTAACAACCATTCCAGTTCCATTAGTAGCAACATAGCAGTCTTCTACAGATACTTTGCCTTCTTCTTGAACCAAAAGATCTCCTGTGTAAGCTTCAAACTCACCGTCAGCAGATTCAAGAAGCTCAGTTCTTGCTACACTTGCCGCTTTCTCAGTATTTGTCTTAATAATCGGAGCTGTTATACCGTATGTGAACGCGAGCAGGAAAGTAACCACAAAACAGATAATCACAAGAACCAAAATAGGAGAAACAAATTCCTTGAACGTACTATTCTTATTTTCCATCCTTGGCACCTCCCTCCTTAAGATAGAACTTATATGATAACTTGTTAATCAGAGGTGTACATATATTCATGAGGAGAATCGAGAACGACACCCCTTCAGGATAAGATCCATACAGCCTGATTGCCATTGTTATAAGTCCACATGCAATTCCGAAAATCAGCTGACCAAGTGGCAGCTTAGGTGATGTTACATAGTCTGTAGCCATGAAGAATGCACCGAGCATAACTCCACCTGCCAATACATGGAAAGCTCCCATATATACGCTTCCGGTTGCAATCCATCCAAATACGAATACTGTACCGATAAATGCAAGTGGAATAATAGGACTGATAACTTTCCTGATTATAAGATAAATTCCTCCGACCAAGAGAGCAAGAGCACAAACCTCCCCTGTGGATCCACCGTGGAATCCGAGGAACATCTGGCCTAGGCTTGGAAGTGTCTGGGATCCGCCTTCTGCCAAAAGTCCAAGAGGTGTAGGTCCTGTTACTGCATCAGTAGCGTTCGACAGTCTTGTTAACGGCCAGGACGACATATTCGCTGCAAACGAAATGAACAAGAAAATTCTTGCAGTAATAGCCGGATTGGTAAAGTTCCTTCCTATTCCACCATAGAGCTGCTTAACGATTACGATTGCAAACAAACAACCGAGTATAGCCTGCCAAAGGGGAAAACTGGATGGAACATTAAAAGCAATCAGCAATCCTGTCAGCGCTGCTGAAAGATCTCCGATTGTTTGTTTCTTATGTGTAACAACATTATACAGGTACTCAAACAGGACACTTGCCACTACACATACTGCACTCAATAGAATAACTCTTCCACCGAATATGTAGACACTTGCTATTAGGGATGGCATAAGTGCCAGTATTACTGTACCCATCAATCTTGTAGTATCTGATTCCGTAACGATATGTGGTGCGGAGGATACTATCAAATTGGTATGAAACTTCTTCTCCATATTACTTCGATGCCTCCTTTACCATAATCTTTGACATTTTATTGGTCATGCTCAATGGACGTCTTGCGGGACATATGTATGAACAACTTCCGCACTCCATACACTGCATTACATTAAATCTGTTAAGCATATCCACATCATGGTTTTCATATGCCTCAGCAAATATACTTGGCATCAGCCCGAAAGGACAAGCTTCATGACACCTCTGGCAATTGATACATCCCGTCTCCGTCTTAACTTCGGCCATCTCTTGGCTAAAGCAAAGAATTGCCGATGTATTCTTCATCGTCACGGAATCGTCGGCCATGGTTGCTCTCCCCATCATAGGCCCTCCCATAACGATTTTACGAGGCTCTTTCTTGTATCCTCCACAGAACTCGATTACATCAGCAATCTGTGCTCCGATTGGAATAAATACATTCTTAGGCTCCGATACCGCATCTCCGTCAATAGTAACTCTTCTTCGTACTATTGGCATTCCTGTCTTGAAATATACTCCAAGATGACCTATCGTCGATACGTTTGCTAAAATAACTCCAAGTTGGGCAGGAAGAACTCCGGCATCCATTACCTGACCTGTCACTTCGTAAACGAGTACACGTTCAGCTCCCTTCGGGTAGCTTGATGGCAGAGTTACAATCTCTACATCATTCATCTCATTCTGCTCAATAAGTATCTTGAGATTCTCGATTGCATCAGGTTTATTACTCTCAATACCGATATACCCCTTCTCAAGATTAAGATGATGCATAATCATCTTCATACCATCCAAGATGTCTTGACCATTCTCAACCATCTCCCTATTGTCTGTTGTGATGAAAGGTTCGCACTCTGCTGCATTCACAACGAGGTACTTGCATTCATCCAAATTCTTAGGGTTCAGTTTAACATGGGTTGGGAAGGAGGCTCCTCCGAGACCAACCATACCGCTATCTCTTGCAGCTTTGATAAGGTCATCAAAACTTTCAATAACCGGTGCTACAACCTCTTCACTTATTTCTTGTTTCTTATCTGTCTCAATTACGACAAGTGTTTCAAAACCACCCATCGATCCACGGCTCTGTACTATATCTTTAACATTGCCTGAAACGCTTGAGAAGATAGGTGCGCTTACAAAGGCATCGACATCTCCTATCCTTTGTCCTACCTTAACGTAATCCCCTTTTTCTACAAGAGGTTTACAAGGAGCGCCAATGTTCTGCGACATACAAATTTTAACCACATCCGGTACAGGCATCACAACGGTTTCTAAACCGGCGGTATTTTTGTGATGAGGTACATGAATGCTTGGCAAATGTTTCCTTTGGCTCATCCCTATAGAAACTCCTTTCACTAAATATTTTACATTATATTAATACACATACAGCCTTATTAGTATATACCATTTTCACAAAAAAAACACATTTCTTCACAAAACAACTTACATTAGAAATGTCTTATTTGTAATGCAATTACGTTATTTTTTTTCTTTTAGTCTTAAAAAGGCCATTAACAGCCTATCACATTCCGACTAGTATTTGTCCTTCTTCATCGACGCCTGACACTTTCTCACCTCTCTGAATCGTATTTGCTATATAACTTATGACATCTATATTCATTATCTCACCCGGACATGCTATTGGCGATCCAGGAGGATAAGTTATTATAGGGTCATATAAAACTCTGCCTTCAGAAGCATACAAAGGAATCCTCTCTTTATGTTCAGGTACTGAAGTCACACCCAAAGCGAATTCCATATTAGAACGACTCTGATTTTTGGAATTGAATCCGATGCCGTATCCATCTGCAATGGATTCGAGTGCGGCCAACAGCTTGTCATAGTCAAATCTGTTATTACCGGCTCCACTCAGCAGCATAACATATTCACCATGAACCATCTCGGCTACAATTCCTCTATATCTAAGTTCCCTTTCGAGCTGCTCTCCTGATATGCCAAGTTTTGACATGCTTATATTTATCTTAGTCGGATCCATTCTTGCTTTTATAATTTCCTGTGCTGTGTTTTCTGTTACTAGTTCTTTTGGCTGCAAATTCTCACTTATTACAAGAGTAAGTCCTGATATTTTAGAAGCTTTTTTATAGAAATATTTAATATCGCTTATCCACGAACGTATAATATCAATTCCATATTTTCTCATTATCTTCTCATTGATATCAAGACTGCCCATCAATAAATATGATGGGCTAGTAGTTTGTATCATCTTGAGGGTTTCAGATACAGCCTCCGAATCTACTCTATCACTGCATATATTCAGAATCCCCGTTCCTGTAAAGCTAAAAAGCGTTTTGTGCGTACTATTTACCGTAATATCAGCACCGAGTCCTTCCGCAGCAGTCTTAAGCAAGTCTGCTTTTTTGTATAACTCTCTTTGTTCTTTCTTAATTTCTGCCTGTCTATACTCGGCTTCATAATCCATAAATCTTAAATGAGCTCCGTGAGCCTGGTCAACGATAAGAACTTTATTAAATTCGTGTGCAATATTCGACAACATCTCAATATCCGAAAGCATTCCATAGTAATTCGGGCTGGTTATCAAAACTGCAGATGCATCGGGATTCTCTTCGCAGGCTGCTGTAAGTTCCTCATGCGATACCGTGGTCTGGAGTCCGTAAATAGGATCGACCAGTGGCCTAAGATAAACAGGTTCTATTCCTCCAAGTCTAAGAGCACTAAAAGCGGCGTGGTGAGAGTTCCTGCCTAAAATAAGCTTACCTCCTCTGGGCACGCAGGCCAAAATAGCCGCTATGACACCGGCGCTTGCCCCGTTGATAAGAAGTTCGGTGTGCCTCACTCCATAGAGGGAGGCATAGTGCTCCATAACAGCCAATATCGTCGATTGAGGGCAGAACAAAGCATCTGCTCCAGGTATCTCCGTAATGTCTTCCGCTAACATGTCACGAAAAAACTCTGCATATCCCGCTCTCTGAAATATTTCCAATCTGCCTTTGTGTCCGGGCATGTGAAACGATACAGTCTCGTTTCTCTTATTCTCCACAAGAAAATCGCTTATAGTCTTTCTCATATCAAACTTTTCTCCTATCAGTAAAAAGACCGGCAGCATGTCTGTCGGTCTTTTTTCTTATATTTTTATTTGATTACCTCAAGACCATTCATATAACGACGGAGAGCTTCAGGAACAATCACGCTGCCGTCCTCTTGTTGGTAGTTCTCTAGTATGGCTGCAACAGTTCTTCCAACCGCCAGCCCCGATCCATTCAAGGTATGAACGAATTCCGGCTTTGTCTCCTTATCCCTCTTGAATCTTATGTTAGCTCTTCTTGCTTGGAAATCCTCGAAATTAGAACAGCTTGATATCTCAACATACCTATTGTAACTCGGCATCCACACCTCAATATCATATGTCATTGCAGCACTGAACCCGAGATCTCCCGTTGAAAGTCGTACCACCCTATATGGTAGATCCAACCTTCTCAAAACTTCTTCGGCATCCCTTGTCAATGTCTCCAGCTCTTCATAGGAACTTTCAGGAGCACTGAACTTAACCATTTCCACTTTATTAAACTGATGTTGGCGAATAAGTCCTCTCGTATCTCTTCCAGCCGAACCGGCTTCCTTACGGAAGCAAGGTGTGTAAGCAGTATAGTATAAAGGTAATTCTTCCATTGGAATTATTTCTTGAGCTCTGAGATTAGTAACGGGTACTTCAGCCGTAGGAATCAGAAAAAAGTCCTTAGACGGAACTGCAAACATATCATCTTCAAACTTCGGAAGCTGTCCTGTGCCAGTCATAGTCTCTCTATTCGCCATGAAAGGCGGAAGTATTTCTGTATATCCCTGTTCCTCTGTATGGAGATCAAGCATAAAGTTTATAATTGCTCTCTCAAGCCTTGCTCCTGCTCCTTTGTACACGGTAAATCGTGCCCCTGCAATCTTGCCTGCCCTCTCAAAATCAAGAATGTCGAGATCCTCTCCAATGTCCCAATGAGCCTTTGCTTCAAAATTAAACTCAGTAGGTATTCCAACCTTACGAAGCTCCTCATTGTCGCTATCATCTTCACCAAACTGAACTGCTTCATAAGGAATATTCGGTATTCCCATCAGCTTTTCTCTAAGCTCGTTTTCTACTTCATCAACTTCAGCATCCAGTTCTTTAATCTTTGCTGACAATTCTTTCATCTCGGCAAAAATAGCCGTTGTGTCTTTTCCTTCTTTTTTGAGCTGGGGTACCTCTCTCGATGTAGTGTTTTGTTTATTTTTGAGAGCCTCTACCTCTGCAAGGATCTCTCTTCTTTTTTTGTCAAGGCTCTTCATATCAGCGATACCATAATCGCCCTTGCCACGTCTTTCGACACCGGCTTTTACATCTTCATAATTATCTCTGATTTTTTTAATATCCAGCATGTCTCGCCTCTTC